>NZ_JAXMNS010000051.1:0-12659 GCF_034670285.1 Nocardioides sp.
GTCGTCGGCGCGAGCCAGCGCGAGGGCGTTGCAGACCTGGTCGCCGGTGTAGAGGGAGGCTGCGAGCGGCTGGCCGGCGGCCTCGACGATGCCGGCCGGGAGGGCCTCGGTCTCCGCGCGGGCGCCTGCGTCGACGGCGGCCAGGATCCCGGTGCCGGTGTCGCTGGCGAAGATCATCGAGTTCTCGGGGTCGAGCGCGATCAGCAGCAGCTCGGGAGTCACCTGGGCCGTGATCTCGTCCTGCCCGGGGTCGGAGACCCAGTAGCCGTCGGGGCCGGCCGGTTCGGCGTAGCCCTCGTTGCGCAGCGCAGCAGCGACGGCGTCGAAGTCGACTCCCGGACCGGCTCGCATCGCCAGCGACGCGACCCCGGGGCCCTGGTTGAAGAGCTCCCAGTCGAGCGTGGCGGGGGAGAAGCCGAGTCGGTCCTGCATCACCACGGCCGAGGAACCCAGCGCCGAGGACGGCGTCAGGTCGGCGTCGAAGCCGCGGTCGAGGAGGTCCTGCACGGCCGGCCCCGGCGACGACGCCGTGAGCTCGAGCCCGACCTGGCGTCGTACGCCGGCCCAGTCGGTCCACGAGAACCGCTGGGTGTCCGCGGGAGCCAGGCGCAGGGCGCCGGCCAGCGTGGTGCGGTCGACGTCGTCCTCGCGGCTCTCGAGCAGGACGACGACAGCGGCCGCGACGACGGCCAGTGCGATCACGGCGCCGGCGATCGTCATCAGACGTTTACTCGTCACGTCGGTGCGGGGCTCCTCGATCGATGGATGTGATGTGAGACTAGTCCCCGTGACCGCGTCCACCGCCACGGATGCGCCGGGCTCCCCGGCCGCCGACGTCCTCGCTGCTGGGGTCGTGGTGTCCCGCCCCGGCCGTCAGGTGCTGCTCGTGCACCGGCCGAAGTACGACGACTGGTCCTTCCCCAAGGGCAAGCTCGACCCCGGGGAGCACCGCACGGTGGCAGCGGTGCGCGAGGTCGCGGAGGAGACCGGGCTGCACGTGCGCCTGGCCTCGCCTCTCGCCTCCCAGCGCTACCCGCTGTCGTCCGCAGGGAAGGGCCGCTGCAAGACGGTCTTCTACTGGACCGGGCGAGTGGTGGGTGACGACGACGTCAGTTGCTACCGGCCCAACGACGAGATCGACGCCGTGGAGTGGGTGCCCGCCGACGAGGCGGTCGAGCGCCTGACCTACCCCCACGATCGCGAGACGCTCGTCGAGGCTCTCGGCTGCCGCAAGAAGTCGCAGGCAGTGGTGGTGCTGCGACATGCCAAGTCTCGCTCGCGCAAGGCCTGGCGCCGCGACGACCGCGAGCGTCCGCTGCTCGACCTCGGTCGGGCGCAGGCCGAGCGACTGGTGCCGGTGCTGGCGGCGTACGGCGTCACGCGGGTGCTGTCGTCAACGAGCACGCGGTGCCTGCAGACGGTCGAGCCCTTCGCCGACACGACCGGCTGGGAGCTGGAGTCGACCGCGAGCCTGTCGGAGGAGGGTGCTGACGCAGCGCTGCTGGACCAGATCGCCGAGGGCGTGCGCGCCGACGGGCGCCCCACGGTGCTGTGCACCCACCGTCCCGTGCTGCCGCTGCTGTGCGACGCGCTCGACGTCGACGACCCGGGTCTCGAGGTCTCGGACCTGCTGGTGCTCCAGGTGCGCCGCGGGCGAGTCGTCTCCCACGAGCACCTTTCCGTGTGACGACTGCCACCTCCCACGCCTGATCAGACCTGCTGCACAGGTGCTGTTCATCCTGCGTTAACCACGTCCGAGGTGCCTGGTCACCTGGCCGCTCGAACGTTCCTCTTGTGAACCTCACCAGAGTCAACAAGGAGAACAACGTGAAGCGCAGCGCGATTCGTACCGCTCTCGTCCCCGGCGTGGCTGTTCTGGGCCTCGCGCTCACCGCGTGCGGCGGCGGTGCGGCCGGCGGCGCTTCCGGCAACGTCTCGGTCGACGGCAGCTCGACGGTCTTCCCGATGAGCGACGCTGCGGCCGAGCTCCTCAAGGAGGAGAACCCCAACCTCCAGGTCCCCGTGGGTGCTTCCGGCACCGGCGGTGGCTTCGAGAAGTTCTGCGTCGGCAGCACCGACATCTCCAACGCCTCGCGTCCCATCTCCGAGGAGGAGATCGCGGTGTGCGAGGAGAACGGCGTCGAGTTCGTCGAGCTCCAGGTCGCCACCGACGCGCTGACCATGGTCGTCAACCCCGACCTCGGTGTCGACTGCCTGACCGTCGACCAGGTCAAGGCGCTGTGGGGCCCCGACGCGAAGGCCACCAACTGGACCGAGATCGACCCGAGCTTCCCCGACGAGGACATCTCGCTCTTCGGCCCCGGCACCGACTCCGGCACCTACGACTACATGGCCAACGACGTCGTCGAGTCCGAGACCGAGAACACCCGCACCGACTACGAGGCCTCCGAGGACGACAACGTGCTCGTGCAGGGCGTCGCCAACACCCCCGGCGCCACGTCGTACTTCGGCTTCACCTACTACGAGGAGAACGCCGACTCGCTGAAGGCCCTGTCGATCGACGACGGCAACGGCTGCGTCGCGCCCTCGGCCGAGACCGCCCAGGCCGGCGAGTACACCCCCCTCGCCCGTCCGCTGTTCATCTACGTCAACGCCGCCGAGTACGCCGAGAACGCAGCCGTCGCGACCTACGTCGACTTCTACATCGAGAACCTCGAGACGATCGCCGAGATCGGTCAGTTCATCCCGTTGAGCGAGGACCTCTACGCTGAGACGCAGTCCGAGCTCGAAGCGCTCGCCGCAGGCTGATCCCAAGAGAAAGTTTCTCTTCATGAGTAGTTCGTCAACGGTGGCAGGCCCGTCCGACAGGGCGGGTCTGCCCCTTGACCTCGGGCGCCGATCGCGCCCGGGGGAGCAGGTCATCAAGGTCGTGCTCGTGGCGTCGGCGATGCTGTCGGTGTTGATCACCTTCGGCATCCTGGTGGCACTGATCGGCCCGGTCATCGACTTCTTCGCCGAGGTCCCCTTCGGCGACTTCTTCGCCATCGAGGGCAAGTACGCCGTGCTCCCGCTGGTGATGGCCACCTTCGTGGTGACCGTGATCGCTCTCCTCGTCGCAGTGCCGCTCGGGCTCGGTGCCGCGATGTACCTCTCCGAGTACGCCTCGCCGCGGGCTCGCAAGTACCTCAAGCCCACGGTCGAGCTGCTCGCCGGTGTGCCGTCGGTCGTCTACGGGTTCTTCGCCCTGAGCTTCGTCACCCCGACGCTGCTGCAGAAGATCCTCAACGTCGAGGTCGGCTTCACCAACGCCCTGGCTGCCGGGCTCGTGCTCGGCGTCATGGTCATCCCGACGATCGCCTCGCTCGCCGAGGACGCGCTGTCCGCCGTCCCGATGTCGATGCGCCAGGGCTCGTTGGCGATGGGCGCCAACCGGATGCAGACGACGTTGCGCGTGGTCTTCCCCGCGGCGCTCTCGGGCATCGCGGCCGCCATCGTGCTCGGCCTCTCGCGCGCCATCGGCGAGACCATGATCGTGGCGCTCGCGGCCGGTGCGCAGAAGAACTTCTCGCTCGACCCGCGTGAGGGCATGCAGACCATGACGGGCTTCATCGCCCAGACCGCCGGCGGCGAGAACCCGGTCGGGTCGACGTCGTACAACACGCTCTTCGCGGTCGGCATGCTGCTGTTCGTGATCACGTTCGTCATCAACATCATCAGCATCGCGCTGGTCCGCCGCTACCGACAGGCCTACTGATGAGTGTCGCCACCAAGTCAGCTCGCGAGACCGTCGAGGTCATCTCCAAGTCCGGTCGCGACCGCGACCGCAACCTCACCTCGATGCTCTTCCTCATCGGGCTGTGGTTCTCGCTGTTCTTCGGCGTCATGGTGCTGGTCGTCCTGATCGTCGACACCGCGATCTCCGGCGCCTCGCGCTTCGACGGCGACCTGATCACCGGCTACGGCTCCCGGGTCAGCCCCGAGACCACCGGCTTCCGCGCCGGCATCCTCGGCTCGGTCTGGCTGATGGCCTTCACCGCGCTCTTCGCCGTACCGCTCGGCATCGCCGCGGCGATCTATTTCGAGGAGTTCTCCGACCAGACCAAGTGGTACAACCGGGTCCTCGAGGTCAACCTGCAGAACCTCGCCGCCGTGCCCTCCATCGTCTACGGCCTCCTGGCCGTCGCGGTGATGGCGCTGATGGGCTTCCAGCAGACCGGTGTCGTGCTCGGTGGTGCGATCGCGCTGGCGCTGCTGATCCTGCCGGTCATCATCATCACCACCCGCGAAGCCCTGCGCGCCGTGCCCGCCGAGATCCGCCAGGGCTCCCTGGCCCTGGGCGCCACGATGTGGCAGACCACCTGGCGCCAGACGCTGCCCTCGGCGATCCCGGGCATCTCGACCGGCACCATCCTCGGCCTGTCGCGCGCCATCGGTGAAGCTGCGCCGCTGGTGGTCGTCGGGATCGCGGGCTCGGTGCGCTTCGACCCCACCGGGCTGGCGTCGCAGATCACCGCGCTGCCGATCCAGATCTACACCCTGACCTCGGAGTCGCGTGAGGCTTACCAGACGGCTGCCTCCGCTGCGATCATCGTCCTGCTGGTGATGATCTTGAGCCTCAACGGGCTGGCCATCTACATCCGCAACAAGTTCCAGCGATCCTGGTAGGAATCTGATGACAACTTATCCCGCGACTGCGAGCACGAAGAAGGGCGATCACGCGATGCCCCAGGCCACCCCGAACGCGAGCGAGAACGGTCGCAGCGACCTGCCCGACGTCCCGCCGAACCCGGTGATGGAGGTCGAGAACCTCAACGTCTACTACAACGCGTTCCACGCGGTGCACGACGTCAACCTGCGTTTCGGCAAGAACGAGATCACGGCCCTCATCGGACCCTCGGGCTGTGGCAAGTCGACCGTGCTGCGCTGCCTCAACCGGATGAACGACCTCGTCTCCGGCGCGCGCGTCGAGGGCCGGGTCAACTACCACGGCCAGAACATCTACGACCGCGGCGTCGACGCGATCGCGGTGCGCACCAACATCGGCATGGTCTTCCAGAAGCCGAACCCGTTCCCGAAGTCGATCTACGACAACATCGCCTACGGCCCGCGGGTCACCGGCATGAAGGTCGACAACATGGACGACCTGGTCGAGGAGGCGCTCACCGGCGCCGCCCTGTGGGACGAGGTCAAGGACAAGCTCAAGCAGTCGGCCTACGGGCTCTCGGGCGGCCAGCAGCAGCGCCTCTGCATCGCGCGCACGATCGCGACGCGCCCCGAGGTCATCCTGATGGACGAGCCCTGCTCGGCCCTCGACCCGATCGCCACGGCCCGCGTGGAGGACCTGATGGTCTCGCTGCGCGACGACTACACGATCATCATCGTCACCCACAACATGCAGCAGGCGGCCCGTGTCTCGGACCGGACGGCGTTCTTCACCGCCCGCCCCGACGAGACCACCGGCGACCGCACCGGCCTGCTCGTGGAGTTCGACCGCACCGCCAGCATCTTCTCCCACCCCGCCGACCAGCGCACCGAGGACTACATCTCCGGTCGCTTCGGCTGACCCGCCTGCGATAGTCCCTTACGAAGTGGCCCCTCCGGAGCACCGGGAGGGGCCACTTCGTCGTTTCTGAGGGCGCCTGTGGATGACGCCCGCGCCGTCGGCCGTGCAGGGGCGACCATCTCCGCATGTTCGCGACACCTGACGAGGGTCGCCTGCCGGGTGGCCTGGTGCTACCGGTGCGGTGCGCCCCGACCGATCCCACCGGCCCGACCCGCAAGGAGGCGCGGGGGCCGCGCTGGCGTCGTACGAGTCATGGTTACTACGTGCCGGCGTCGACTCCGACCGACGACGTTCGGCAGCGCATCGTCGAGGCGTCGGTGCTGGTGAAGCCAGGGAGCGCGATCAATGGCTGGGCCGCACTGTGCTGGCTGGGCGGTCGATGGTTCGACGGGTCGACCGCGAGGCTGTCGGCCCGCCCGGTGTCCATCGTGACGAGCACGCACGACATCCGCCGCCAGCCGGGCATCGCTCCGAGTGCGGAGGGATTCGACCCACGCATGGTGCTCTGGGTTGATGGCCTCCCGGTCGCCGACCCGCGTTACGCGACGTCGTTCGAGATGCGCTACGCCGTGAGTGACCTGGACGCCGTGAAGGTGCTCGACGCGGCCGCCTACTCCGACCTGGTCTCGATCGCGGAGATGGCTGCGTTCCTCGAGACGCAGTACGGCTGGACCGGCGTGCCACGGGCCCGGCGCGCAGTGCCCCGGGCTGACGAGAACTGCTGGTCGCTCATGGAGGTCGAGCTGCGCGACGTCTGGACGGAGAACGCCGGACTGCGTCGGCCGCTCTGCAACCAGCCGATCTTCGACGTCCGCACGGGCGCGCACATCGGGACGCCGGACGTCTTCGACCCGGTGGCCGGTGTGGCGGGGGAGTACGACGGCGACCTGCACCTGGTGCGTTCGCAGCGCGACCGCGACCTGCGACGCGAGGGTGTCTTCCGGGCGCACAACCTCGAGGTCGTCACGATGACGGCGTCGGACCGACGCGATCCGTGGGCGTTCGTCGGGCGTCTCCACACGGCGTACCGGCATGCGGAGCGGCATCCCGTCGAGGACCGGACCTGGACCATCGAGCAACCGCACTGGTGGACCGACGCCTCCACCGTGGCCGCCCGACGTGCGATGACCGCCGACCAGCGCCGCCGCTTCCTGGCGCACCGGGTGGCGTGAGCCGCCGACTCGAGATAGTCCCTTACGAAGTGGCCCCTGATCGGCGCCGAGAGGGGCCACTTCGTAAGGGACTATCTCGGGCGAGGGCCGGCCAGAGGCCTCAGGTCGGGACGACGACCTTGAGCACGCCGTACGACGCCGCGGCGGCGAGGCCGGCCATCGGGAAGGTCAGCACCCAGGCCGCGACGATCCGACGCGCGACCAGCCACCGCACCGCGCTGACGCGCTTGCTCGCCCCGGCGCCCATGACGGCGGAGGTGATGGTGTGGGTCGTCGAGATCGGGGCCTCGAAGACGTACGCCGTCGTGTAGAGCACCGAGGCGGCCACCGACTCGGCGGCGAACCCGCGCGGCGGGTCGAGGTCGATGATGCGCCGACCCAGGGTGCGCATGATGCGCCAGCCGCCCGAGTAGGTGCCCGCCGAGATCGCCGTGGCCGCGGCGACGATGACCCAGAGCGGCAGGCCGTCGTCTGCGGCGACGTAGCCGCCGGCGAGCAGTGCCAGGAAGATGACACCCATCGTCTTCTGGGCGTCCTGGAGTCCGTGGCCCAGTGCCATGGCCGCGGCCGAGATGGTCTGCGCGAGGCGGAAGCCGCTGTTGGCCTTGCCGGGGTTGACCCGGCGGAACAGCCACATGATCGCGATCATCACCCCGAAGCCGAGGGTGAAGGCCACGAGCGGCGAGAGCACCATGGGGATGACGACCTTGTTGATCACCACGTCCCACCGGGCTGTGGCGCCGGCGGCGAGGGCTGCGCCCACGAGGCCACCGATCAGGGCGTGGGAGGACGACGAGGGCAGGCCGAAGTACCAGGTGATGAGGTTCCAGGCGATCGCGCCCAGGAGGCCGGCCATCACAACGAGCAGGGCTGCGTTGCCGACCCCTGGATCGATGGTCTCCGAGACGGTCTGGGCCACCTTCTGACCGAGGAACGCCCCGACGAAGTTCATCACCGCAGCCATCGCCAGGGCGATGCGCGGGGTCAGGGCCTGGGTCGAGATCGAGGTCGCGATTGCGTTGGCCGCGTCGTGGAAACCGTTGGTGTAGTCGAAGACGAGCGCGACGACGATGACGGCGATGACGATCGCCAGGGTGAGGGACACCCTCAGCTCTCCTTGAGCGCGATCTGCTCCACGATGTTGGCCACTCGCTCGAAGCCGTCGACGGCTTCCTCGAGTGACTCGACGATGTCCTTGAGCTTGAGGACCTCGAGCGTGGGGATGGAGCCGGTGAAGAGCGCGGCCAGGCTGCGGCGGTGGTTGCGGTCACCGACGTTCTCGAGACGGTTGATCTCGATCCAGAAGTCGTCGAGCGACTTCATCGTGCGCAGGCGCGGCATCGCGGCGACGGTGAGGTCGGCGCAGCGCTGGAGCACCTCGACCTGGAGCGACAGGTCGGCCGGCAGCTCGGCGACCTTGTAGAGCAGGACCAGGTCGACGACCTCGTCCATGGAGTCCATGACGTCGTCGAGCGCCGAGGCGAGCGCGTAGATGTCCTCGCGGTCGAAGGGCGTGACGAAGGTGGTGTTGACTCGGCGGATCAGGCTGTGGGCCGTCTCGTCGGCATCGTGCTCGGCGGCCCGCATGCGGGCGGCGACGTCCTCGGGGTCGGAGGAGTCCGAGAGCATCTCGGCCAGCAGCGACGAGCCGATGACAAGGTGCTGAGCGGCCTCGGTGAAGAGGTCGAAGAAGACCGAGTCGAGGGGGCGGATCCTGAAGCGCACGGTCGATCCTTTGAGTGGGTTCGCTTGGGGGACGCCTCATGCTAGGGCTACGGGACGCCGCCGCAAGCGTCAGGACGTCGTGCGACGTCGGCGCTGGCCCTCGATGAGCAGCTCCTGGAGGTGCACGGATCCGCCGTTGTTGACCCAGGTGCCGTCGCTGTGGAGCTCCCAGGCCCGGGTGTCGGCGTCGAAGGCGGTGTCGAGCAGCGAGCCGATCGACGCGATGCTCTCCTCGTGGGGCAGGCGCACGAGCACCTCGACGCGACGGTCGAGGTTGCGGTGCATCATGTCGGCCGAGCCGATCCAAGCCGTGGGCTCGCCGCCGTTGGCGAACCACGAGATCCGGCTGTGCTCGAGGAAGCGCCCGAGGATGGAGCGCACCGAGATGTTCTCCGACAGCCCGGGGACGCCGGGGCGCAGCGCGCAGATGCCGCGCACGAGCAGCTCGACCTTCACGCCCTCCTGCGAGGCGAGGTAGAGGGCGTCGATGATGCCCTCGTCGACGACCGAGTTGGCCTTGAGCCGGATGCCGGAGATGCGACCGGCGGCGTGGTGGGCTATCTCGGCGTGGATCTGCTCCACGAGCCCGGAGCGCACCGAGTCGGGGGCCACGAGCAGGTGCTCGTAGGAGGCGTTGCGCGACCAGCCGCTGAGGTTGTTGAAGAGGTGGGCGACGTCCTCGCCGATGGCGTCGTCGGTGGTGATGAGGCCGAGGTCCTCATAACTGCGCGCGGTCTTGGAGTTGTAGTTGCCGGTGCCGATGTGGGTGTAGCGACGGATCCCGCCGTGCTGGTCACCCTCGTCGCGCACCACCATCGCGAGCTTGCAGTGCGTCTTGAGGCCGACGATGCCGTAGACCACGTGGCAGCCGGCGCGCTCGAGCTTGCGGGCCCAGCGGATGTTGGCCTCCTCGTCGAAGCGCGCCTTGATCTCGACGATCACCAGCACCTGCTTGCCGGCGTCGGCGGCGTCGACGAGGGCGTCGATCAGGGCGCTGTCGCCCGACGTGCGGTAGAGCGTCTGCTTGATGGCGAGCACGTGCGGGTCGGCGGCGGCCTGCTCGATGAAGCGCTGCACCGAGGTGGCGAACGAGTCGTAGGGGTGGTGCAGCAGGACGTCGTGGCGGCGCGCTGCCTTGAAGACGTCGACGGGCGCGGACGACTCCACCTCCGCGAGACGGTGGTGGGTCGTCGGGACGAAGGCCGGGCTCCTGAGCTCTTCGCGGTTGAGGTCGGCGATGCCGTGCAGGCCGCGCAGGTCCAGCGGTCCGGGGAGTCGGAAGACCTCGTCCACGGTGATGTCGAGCTCGGACACGAGCAGCTCGAGCACGGAGTCGGAGATCGACTCCTCGACCTCGAGGCGCACCGGCGGGCCGAAGCGGCGGCGCAGGAGCTCCTTCTCGAGGGCGGCGAGCAGGTTCTCGGCGTCGTCCTCCTCGACCTCGAGGTCTTCGTTGCGGGTGACGCGGAAGGTGTGGGCCTCCAGCACCTCCATGCCGGGGAAGAGTCGCTTGAGGTGGGCGCCGATGACGTCCTCGAGCGGCACGAACCGGGCCCCACGGCCGGGCTTGCCCGCCGAGTCGAGCGGCACGAAGCGGTCGAAGGTCTGGGGCACCTTCACCCGCGCGAAGTGCTGCTTGTCGCTGTGCGGGTTGCGGATGACGACCGCGAGGTTGAGCGAGAGCCCCGAGATGTAGGGGAACGGGTGGGCCGGGTCGACGGCCAGCGGCGTGAGAACCGGGAAGATCCGGTCGCGGAAGAGCCGCTTGCAGGCCTTCTGCTCCTCGCGGTCGAGGTCGTCCCAGCGCACGAGCTCGATGTCCTGCTCGACGAGCGCCGGCACGATCTGCTCGCGGAACAGCAAGGCCTGGCGCTGGCTGAGCTCGCGGGTCGTCGTCCAGATCTGCTCGAGCACCTCGCGTGGCATCAGCCCGGACGCCGCGCGGACGGCGAGCCCGGCGGCGATGCGTCGCTTGAGACCGGCGACGCGGACCATGAAGAACTCGTCGAGGTTGCTGGTGAAGATCGCGAGGAAGCGGGCGCGCTCGAGCAGCGGCTGCGACTTGTCCTCGGCGAGCTCGAGGACGCGCTGGTTGAAGCGCAGCCACGAGAGCTCACGGTCGAGGAAGCGGTTGGCGAACCCTTCTACGCCGGCGACGAGCTCGGGGTCGGGCTGGTAGATCGCGTCGACCTCGTAGGCCTCGTCGGGCACCCCGGTCGCCGACTCGCCTGAGGAACCGGGTCGGGCGTGGTCGGGGACGATCTCCAAGGGCATGGGGTCCACTCTGTCATCGACGGATGAACAGCAGGAGAACCGAGCGATAGGTTGCTGCTGTGAGCCTCTCCGACAGCATCGAAGCCCTGGCCCTGCGCATCACGATGGGGTTGCCCGAAGGGGTGCAGCGACGCCTCGGCGGCACCCCGATCGTCCTCGACGGCCAGACCCTCGCTGCTGAGACGCAGCTGATGCTGCGTCTCAAGCAGGTCGCCAAGCTGCCTTCGGCCGAAGAACTGCCGATTCCTGAGGGTCGCGAGGTCATCGCGCACGAGTCGAAGATGGCCGGTGGGGCCCAGCCGATCGGAGCGGTGCGCGACCTGCCCGTCGGCGACCTCCCGGCGCGGCTCTACGTGCCCACGACGGCGGCGCCGGAGCCCGGTCCGCTGCTGGTCTTCTTCCACGGCG
This sequence comes from Nocardioides sp., assembly GCF_034670285.1. Classification (GTDB taxonomy): domain Bacteria; phylum Actinomycetota; class Actinomycetes; order Propionibacteriales; family Nocardioidaceae; genus Nocardioides. The sequence continues at coordinate 11,104 of NZ_JAXMNS010000051.1, forward strand.
GCGGCTTCATGTATGGCGACCTCGACTCGCACGACGCGACGTGCCGGGTGCTGGCCGAGCGGGCCGGCGTGCGCGTGCTGGCGATCGACTACCGGTTGGCCCCCGAGCACCCCTTCCCGGCCGCCCACGACGATGCCCTGACGGCGTACCGCTGGGTGGTGAAGCACGCAGCCTCGATCGGTGCCGATCCGCAGCGCCTCGCGGTCGGCGGTGACTCCGCCGGTGGCAACCTCGCCGCGGCGACGGCCATCGCGGCCGCGCAGGAGGGGCTGCCGCTCGCCTTCCAGCTGCTCGTCTACCCCTCGGTCAACGTGGAGCGCGCGACGCGCAGCCTCGAGCTGTTCTCGCAGGGGTTCTACCTCACCGCGGGGTTCATGGACCTCGCCACCGACAGCTACACCCCTGACCTCGCCGACCGCGACGACATCCGGGTCTCGCCGCTGCTGCACGACGTGCCGGCAGGGCTCGCGCCGGCCTACGTGTGCACGGCCGGCTTCGACCCGCTGCGCGACGAGGGCGAGGCCTACGCCCGCGCGCTCGAGGACGCCGGGGTCTCGGTCGTGATGCACCGCTTCCCCGACCTGATCCACGGGTTCTTCAACATCGTCGGAGTCGGACGTCGCTCGCGCGCCGCCGTCCTCGACATCGCCGACGCCCTCAAGACCGGCCTCGACAGAGGCTGAGCAGCCCGCGACCGGCAGTCCCTTGGTCATCGAGTAGCCGGGGTGCGAGCGAAGCGAGCGACCGGCGTATCGAGATGCCGCGACCGACGCGCCGACCGTTACCCCTTCGGCCGGTACCGGTCCAGCTGCGCCATGAACGCGTCCGGATCGACCATCTTCGCGTCGACGTCCACCGGCGCGAGACCGCGGCGGTAGAACCGCACGCGCCAGTTGTCGTCACCGGGCCGACCGGTGACGTCGAACTTGAGCGACGCACTGGTGAGGTCAAAGCTGAGCGAGGCGTCCCCGCGCCGGATGAGCACGACACCCCGGTCGACCCACACCTCGACCGGCACGATCCGGGTCAGCCAGGCCGCTCGCGCAAGGCCGCCGGAAGCGAGCAGGGTGCCGATGCTGAACAGGCTGAGGAAGCCGTTGTTGGCCAGTGACAGCAGGGCGACGAGGAAGACGACGAGGGCTGTTGCGGCCAGCGCGATGGGCAGCACGAGCCGGTCGCTGCCGTCGACCGAGCGGATGAGTCCGTCGGGGGTCTCGGTGCTGTGGTCGAAGAGCGGGAGTCGGTCGTCGTGGGCGCCGTTCGAGGCGGCCCGGACGGCGTCCTGCTGGTCGCGGTCGGCGAGTCGGGCGCGGGCCTGACCGAGCTCTTCGGCGAGGTCCTCGGCGATTTGCTCGGCCTCGTCGAGTCGACGGCGCAGGTCGTCGCGCTCGGCGCGGACCGCGTCGATCCCCGCCGTCTCGACGGGGTCCACCGGGCTCGCCGGGTCCGCGCCCCCGGGATGGTCGCCCGACGCGCTCACAGGTCCGGCCGCCACTGGCGCAGCGCGTCGGTGAAGACGATCGGGTCGACCGAGCTGGTGTCGACCTCCACGGGCG
>NZ_JAXMNS010000052.1:0-12654 GCF_034670285.1 Nocardioides sp.
GCTCCAGGCCCGGCCGCACGTGGTCGGGGTGGGCACAGTTGACGACGAAGTAGGCCGGGTCGGCAGCGGCGTCCACCAGGTCGATCGCCTCACCCAGGCCGAGACCGCCGGGAAGACGGCCGTCGGTCTCGACCGTGAAGCCGATGGCCACCGGCAGCCCGACCTCGTGCGCGGCCCGCGCCACCCCGATCGCCTCGTGCACGTCGGTGAGGGTGAGGGCCGTGGCGCGGTCGGCGCCGGCTGTCGCGAACGCCGTCAGCTGCGGCAGGTGGTAGTCGGTCGCCTCGGCGATCTCCATCTGCTCACCCGGCACGTAGCCGTCGCCGCGCGGGCCGAGGACGCCACCCACCAGCACTGCGGGGACGTCGAGCGCCCACGACGCCGCCAGCTCCTGCAGGAAGCGCACGGCCACCTGGCTTACGTCGGTCACCGCTGACTCGTCGTAGCCGAGTGCTCGGAGCCAGTCGGGGTTGGCGCGCCAGGTGGGCGTCTCGAGCAGCAGCGGTCGACCCGCCGCGACGGCGACGTCCGCATATCCACGGAAGTAGTCGGTCAGCGCGGCGCGGCCCGCCTCGTGCTCCAGCAGCGGGAACGCGGCAAAGGCCGGGAGGTCGAAGCCTCGGTGGTAGATCAGGTCGGTCTCGAGCCCGCCGTCAGTCACCCATCCGTCCGCAGGCCCCATGGCGTCTCCTCGCTCACCTCCGACGGTAGCGCAGATCCACCGGTTGGCGACCGGCCGTGAGTCCTCTTCTCTCGAACTTCGTCACGGGTCGCTCCGACCAGCGCTCGACCGCACCACCCTCGAGGAGCGGCTCGGCATCGAGCACCTCGACGATCTGCTCGGCGTACTCCGCCCAGTCGGTCGCGAGCCGCCACAGCGCTCCGGGGGCGAGCCGCGAGGACAGCAGCGCGGCGTACTCCGGCTTCACCAGGCGCCGCTTGTGGTGACGTGCCTTGTGCCACGGGTCGGGGAAGAACGTCCACAGCTCAGCGAGGCTGCCAGGCGCCAGGAGGTGCTCGGCGCACCAGACGGCGTCGACCGAGCAGAGCCGCACGTTGTCGACCCCCACCTCGGCCAGGCGCGCCAAGGTGTCCGCGACACCGGGGCGCCAGACCTCGAGGGCGAGCACGTTGTGATCCGGGCGCGCCGCCGCCAGCGCAGCGGTCGCCTCTCCGATGCCCGAGCCGATCTCGACGATCAGGGGCGCCGGGCGAGCGAAGTGGTCCTCGAACGAGAACCCGGGGACGTCGACGGCCTCGTCGGGGATCACCCACGCCTCGTGGTGGGCCTCCCACGCTGCTTCCTGTCGAGGGGTGAACCGGCTGCCGCGCCGCGAGTAGGTGAGGACCTCGCGCACCCGCCGACCGTTGTCGGTCAGTTTGAGGTGCGGGCGGGCCGGTGGCGAACGATCGATGTCGGAGCTCCCCACGCTCAGTACCCGGTGGTCGTGGCCGTCGTGACGACGAGCCCGAAGAAGACCACGGCGACGACGACGCCGAGGATCAGCAGCGCGGTGGAGACGATCCCCAGGATCCAGCCGATGGTGACCTGCTGGAGCCCGCCGATCTGACCGTTGGAGGCCTGGATCTCCTTGCGTGCCTTGCCGCCCATCACCCAGGCGAAGGGGCCGGCAAGCTGGCAGAGCACGAGGGCGAGGATCCCGACCACGAGGATCGTCGTGGCCTGCGGGTGGTCCCGGGGCGGCTGGTAGCCGCCGTACTGCGGGGCACCGTAGGGGTTCTGGGGAGGCTGCTCAGTCATGGGCGAGATCCTCTCACCCTCGAGGGGCCCCGCACACGTCCGCACACAGCACGAGGCCCCACACCCAAGATCTGGGTGCGGGGCCTCGTGGATGAATCAGATGATCACTTGGTGATCTTGACGACCCGGCCGGCGCCGACGGTGCGGCCACCCTCACGGATCGCGAAACGCAGGCCCTCGTCCATGGCGATGGGCTGGATCAGCTCCACCGACATCTCCGTGTTGTCGCCGGGCATGACCATCTCGGTGCCCTCGGGGAGGGTCACGACGCCGGTCACGTCCGTCGTACGGAAGTAGAACTGCGGGCGGTAGTTGTTGAAGAACGGCGTGTGACGGCCGCCCTCGTCCTTCGAGAGGATGTAGACGGACGCCTCGAAGTTGGTGTGCGGGGTCGTGGTGCCCGGCTTGATGACGACCATGCCGCGCTCGATGTCCTCGCGCTTGGTGCCACGGAGCAGCAGCCCGACGTTCTCGCCGGCCTGACCCTCGTCGAGCAGCTTGCGGAACATCTCGACACCGGTGACGGTCGACTTCTGGGCGGTCTCGCGGATGCCGATGATCTCGACCTCCTCGTTGACCTTGACGATGCCGCGCTCGATGCGACCGGTGATGACCGTGCCGCGACCGGTGATCGTGAAGACGTCCTCGACAGGCATGAGGAACGGCTTGTCGGTCTCACGCTCGGGAGTCGGGATCGCCTCGTCGACGGCGTCCATGAGCTCCATGATCGAGTTGCCCCACTTCTCGTCGCCCTGGAGCGCCGGGAAAGCAGCCACGCGAACGACCGGAATGTCGTCGCCCGGGAACTCGTACTCGCTGAGGAGCTCGCGCACCTCCATCTCGACGAGCTCGATGAGCTCCTCGTCGTCGACCATGTCGCACTTGTTGAGCGCGACCACGATCGAGGGAACGCCGACCTGGCGGGCGAGGAGCACGTGCTCCTTCGTCTGCGGCATCGGGCCGTCGGTCGCGGCAACCACCAGGATCGCGCCGTCCATCTGCGCGGCACCGGTGATCATGTTCTTGATGTAGTCGGCGTGACCGGGGCAGTCGACGTGCGCGTAGTGACGGTTCTCGGTCTGGTACTCGACGTGAGCGATCGAGATCGTGATGCCGCGCTGACGCTCCTCGGGAGCCTTGTCGATCTCGTCGAAGGCCGAGGCCTCGTTGAGGTCGGGGTGCTTGTCGTGCAACACCTTGGTGATCGCCGCGGTCAAGGTCGTCTTGCCGTGGTCGATGTGACCAATCGTTCCGATGTTGACGTGCGGCTTGGTCCGCTCGAACTTCGCCTTAGCCACGGGGGCTCCTCCTGGTTGTTTGGTACTTGACTCGTACTGGGTGGGATGGTGCGCCGAGGGTCCTCGGCGAGTTGAACCGGGTGGGTTACTCGCCCCGGACCTTCTTGATGATCTCGTCGGCGACGTTCGTGGGAACCTCGGCGTACGAGTCGAACTCCATCGAGTACGAAGCCTGGCCAGAGGTCTTGGACCTCAGGTCGCCAACGTACCCGAACATCTCGGACAGCGGCACAAGGGCGTTGACGACCATGTCGCCGTGACGCTCCTCCTGTGCCGTGATCTGGCCCCGTCGGCTGTTGATGTCGCCGATGACCGTGCCGAGGAAGCTGTCCGGCGTGGTCACCTCCACGGCGAACATCGGCTCGAGCAGGACCGGCTTTGCCATGCGGGCGGCCTCCTTGAAGGCCTGGTTGCCCGCGATCTTGAAGGCCAGCTCGGAGGAGTCGACGTCGTGGTAGGCGCCGTCCTGGAGCGTGAACTTCACGTCGACCATCGGGTAGCCGGCGAGGACACCGAACTCCATGGCCTCCTGGCCACCCTGGTCGACCGAGGGGATGTACTCCTTCGGCACGCGACCACCGGAGGTCGCGTTGACGAACTCGTAGCCGGCGCCGACGCCGGTCTCCGGGTCGATGTTGGGGCCGAGGTCGATGACGACCTTGGCGAACTGACCCGAACCACCGGTCTGCTTCTTGTGCGTGTAGGAGTGCTTGGTGACCTCCTTGCGCAGCGTCTCGCGGTAGGCCACCTGCGGCTTGCCGACGGTCGCCTCGACGCGGAACTCGCGCTTCATGCGGTCGACGAGGATCTCGAGGTGCAGCTCGCCCATGCCGGCGATGATCGTCTGACCGGTCTCTTCGTCGGCCTTGACGGTGAACGTCGGGTCCTCGTCGGAGAGCCGCTGGATGGCGGTTCCGAGCTTCTCCTGGTCGCTCTTCGTCTTCGGCTCGATGGCGACCTCGATCACCGGGGCCGGGAAGGTCATCGACTCCAGGATCACCTGGTTGTTCGGGTCCGAGAGCGTGTGACCGGTCTTGGTGTCCTTGAGACCCATGACGGCCACGATCTGACCGGCACCGACCGAGGCGATCTCCTCACGCTTGTTGGCGTGCATCTGGTAGACCTTGCCGATTCGCTCCTTGCGGCCGTTGACCGAGTTGACCACGGTCGAGCCGGCGTCGAGCTTGCCGGAGTAGACGCGGACGTAGATCAGCTTGCCGAGGTGCGGGTCGGTGGCGATCTTGTAGGCCAGACCGGAGAAGGGCTCGTCGTCCGAGGGCAGACGGCGGATCTCCTCGTTCTCGTCCTTGACCGAGTGGCCGACGATCGCGTCGACGTCGAGGGGCGAGGGGAGGTACTTGACGACCGCGTCGAGCAGGGGCTGGACGCCCTTGTTCTTGAAGGCGGTGCCGCAGAGGACGGGGTTGAGCTTGTCGGCCAGCGTGGCGCGACGGATGGCGGCCTCGATCTCCTCGACGGAGAACTCGGCCTCCTCGAGGAACTTCTCCATGATCTGGTCGTCGGCGTCGCTGAGGGTCTCGAGAAGCTTCTCGCGGTACTCGGCGGCCTGCTCGGCCATCTCGGCCGGGATCTCCTCGATCTCGTAGTCCTCGCCGATCGCGGTCTCGCCGCGCCACACCAGGGCGCGCATGCCGACGAGGTCGACGACTCCGAGGAAGTCGCCCTCGGCGCCGATCGGGAGCTGGAGGACCAGCGGGGTGGAGTTGAGGCGGTCGACCATCATGTCGACGCAGCGGAAGAAGTCGGCACCGGTGCGGTCGAGCTTGTTGACGAAGCACATGCGCGGCACGGAGTACTTGTTGGCCTGGCGCCAGACCGTCATGGTCTGCGGCTCGACGCCGGCGACACCGTCGAAGACAGCGACGGCGCCGTCGAGGACGCGCAGCGAGCGCTCGACCTCGGCGGTGAAGTCGACGTGCCCGGGGGTGTCGATGATGTTGATCTGGTGGTCCTTCCACCAGCAGGTCGTCGCGGCCGACGTGATCGTGATGCCGCGCTCCTGCTCCTGCTCCATCCAGTCCATGGTCGCAGCGCCGTCGTGGACCTCACCGATCTTGTAGCTGATCCCGGTGTAGAAGAGGATCCGCTCGGTGGTGGTGGTCTTGCCGGCGTCGATGTGCGCCATGATCCCGATGTTGCGAACGACGTTCAGGTCGGTGGTGATGTTGACAGCCACGTGAGTCAGCGTTCCTTAGGAGGTTGAAGAAAGGGCGGTGTGGGGCGCGAGGCCCCTGGACCCCGGCCGCGGGTGAGCACCAGTGGTGATCACCCACAGCCGGAGGAACGTCACCAGCGGTAGTGGGCGAAAGCCTTGTTCGACTCGGCCATCTTGTGCGTGTCCTCGCGCTTCTTCACCGCGGCACCGAGGCCGTTGGAGGCGTCGAGGATCTCGTTCATGAGGCGCTCGTGCATCGTCTTCTCACGGCGGTCGGCGGCGTAGCCCACGAGCCAGCGCAGCGCGAGCGTGGTGCCGCGCGTGCCCTTGACCTCGATCGGGACCTGGTAGGTCGCGCCACCGACGCGGCGGGACTTGACCTCGATGGCCGGCTTGACGTTCTCCAGCGCACGCTTGAGCGTCACGACGGGGTCGGTCTGGTTCTTCTCGCGGCAACCCTCGAGCGCGGTGTAGACGATGCGCTGGGCAACCTGCTTCTTGCCGTCCTGGAGCACCTTGGAGACGAGCTGGGAGACCAGCTGCGAACCGTAGACGGGGTCGATGTCGATCGGCCGCTTGGGGGCCGGACCCTTACGGGGCATTAGCTCTTCTCCTTCTTGGCGCCGTAGCGGCTGCGTGCCTGCTTGCGGTTCTTGACACCCTGGGTGTCGAGCGAGCCGCGAATGATCTTGTAACGGACACCGGGGAGGTCCTTCACCCGGCCGCCGCGGACGAGCACGATGGAGTGCTCCTGGAGGTTGTGACCGACACCCGGGATGTAAGCGGTGACCTCGACGCCACTCGACAGGCGCACGCGGGCGACCTTGCGGAGAGCGGAGTTCGGCTTCTTCGGGGTGGTGGTGTACACGCGGGTGCAGACACCGCGACGCTGGGGCGAACCCTTGAGGGCAGGCGTCTTGCTCTTGGACACCTTGTCCTGACGGCCCTTGCGGACCAACTGCTGAATGGTGGGCACCTGGTGGTTCCCTTTCGTGTTGCTCTCAGTGCCCGACGACCTGCCGGGCACGCATGTAGCTCTCGTGCTCTGTGCCTTGCTGCGGCGTGATCCCGACTGCGGGCACGCGTCAGTGCCTAGGAGACCCAGGCACGAGGACCGAGGCTACCGGCCGCCCGACACTGGAGCAAAATCGCGCCTCCGGGCCTCGGCACGCGCTCGGCGAGCCTCCCACACCACGACGTGATGATGCCCGGTGCGCACGTAGATCGCGGCTGCCACGACGACGCCCAGCACGGTCACCAGACCGCCCACAATCAGGGTCCAGCGAGCTCCGTAGACCTCGCCCACCCAGCCGATCAGCGGCGAGCCGAGCGGCGTACCGCCCATGAAGACCATCAGGTAGAGCGCCATGACCCGTCCGCGCATGCCGGGATCGGTGTTCATCTGCATGAAGGTGTTGGCGCCCGTGATCATGGTCAGCGCCGCCAGCCCGAGCAGGGGGGCCAGCAGGGCGAAGGTGAGGTACGACGGCGCGAGTCCGGCGATCACCTCGATCACGCCGAAGGCGACCGCGGCTCCGACGACCAGTCGGTGGCGCACCCGCACCCGTCCGGCCGCGATGAGGGAGCCCGCCAGCGACCCCACCGCCATGAAGGTGCCGAGCAGGCCGTACTCGGTGGGGCCCTTGTCGAACACCTCGGTGGCCATCAGGGCCGAGGTCATCTGGAAGTTGAGGCCGAAGGTTCCGGTGAAGAACACCACGGCCAGGATCAGCAGCAGGTCAGGGCGGCTGCGCACGTAGGAGACGCCGGCGAGGATCTGGCCGGGTCCGCGTGGCACCAGGTCGGCCACCCGCAGCCGAGCGCCGTCGAGCCGGGCAAGGGTGATGATCGGGGCCGCATAGCTCAGGCCGTTGGCCAGGATGACCCAGCCGGTCGCCGTGACGCCGCCACCGAGGAGCGCGATCGAGAGGCCCGCGACAGCCGGCCCCACGATGCGGGCGACGTTGAAGCTCGCCGAGTTGAGACCCACCGCGTTGCTGAGGTCGGCCGGCTCGACCATCTCGGAGACGAACGACTGACGGGCCGGGGCGTCGAAGGCCGCCGAGATGCCGAGCACGAAGGCGAGCACGTAGACGTGCCAGACCTCCACGGCACCGGTGACGGCGAGGGCCCCCAGCACCAGGGCGGGAGCCGCCATGCCGACGTTGGTGATCTGGAGCAGGCGCCGCTTGGGGATGCGGTCGGCGATGACGCCGGCGAACGGCGACAGCAGCAGGATCGGGAGGAACTGCAGGCCGGTCGTGATGCCGATCGCCGCGGCCGAGTTGGCCGTCAGCAGCAGCACCAACCAGTCCTGGGCGACGCGCTGCATCCAGGTGCCGATGTTCGACACCAGGTTGCCGCCGGCGTACAGGCGGTAGTTGGCGTTGTGCAGGGAACGGAACGTCGGACTCAAGACCACCCCACGACGTTCTTCGTCTCCTCCGCTTCGCTGTACCCCACGCCGTTGTGACCTCCCCCGCTGCGCTCCTCCGGAGCACAACGCCGCGAGGCCCCCCAGCGGCTCCCCCGGCGAACAACGTCGCGAGGACCCCGGTCTGGTGGTTGCGCTGGTCTTGTCGGCAAGAAATTCATGCGGTGCTCAGCTTCTCCAGGATCGGGGCCGCCGCTCGCAGGACGGCGCGTTCGTCGGGGGTCAGGTCGCCCAGCCGCAGGGCCAGCCACTCGTCGCGGCGGCGCCGGTCGGCCAGGAGCGTGTCGCGGCCGTGGTCGGTCAGGCTCACCACGACCTGGCGTCGGTCGGTGTCGTGCGGACGGCGGGTGACGTGGCCGCCGTCCTCGAGGCAGGCGACCGTGCGCGTCATGCTCGGTGGCCGCACGCGCTCGTGCGCCGCCAGCTCGCCCGGGGTGAGGTCGCCGTTGCGGTGGAGCGAGCCGAGCACGGCCATCGCGTTCATGCTCAGCTCGTTGTCGGGGTGACGCTCCCCCGCGAGCCGGCGCCGCAGGCGCATGACGGAGAACCGGAGCTCGGAGGCGAGTCCGGCGTCGGTTCGGGCGGCGCGGGCGACGGTGGGCATCACCTGTACAAGTCGTTACCTCTGCTAACTATTCCCGCCGGGCTCGGCGCCGTCCGGGCTCGAGCGCAGGAGCCCGGATAGCCTGGGGTCGTGGACTTCAGCGACGAGCAACCTGCGGAGCACGAGTTCCGCAACAAGACCTACGTGATCGCAGACGTCGAGCCGCTCGACGTCGACGGGGTGCGCACGGTCGAGGTGGGCACCGCGATCTTCTTCATCGCCTTCCTCGCGCTGCTCCCCTTCTACGGACGCCTCAGCGACGACGGTCGTTCCTGGTGGCTGTGGACCTGCCTGGCCGGGGTCGGCCTCGGTCTGCTCGGTCTCGAGTACTGCCGTCGCCGCCGCCGCGTGCGGCTGGCGCAGCAGGAGGAGAAAGCCGCGTGAGCGAGCAGGTCACCCCTCCGACCACCCGCTGGGCCGCCGCCGGTGAGCGCAACGCCGGCTACGGGGAGAAGTTCGCGGCCCTCGTCGCCGAGGGCGCCGACGTCGACGGTGAGGCCCGGCTGGCCGACGTGCTCGTGGGTCGTGGCGCGCGGATCCTCGACGTCGGCTCGGGCATGGGACGGGTCTCGTCGGCCCTGGCCGCGCGCGGCCATGACGTCCTCGCCGTCGAGCCCGACCCGCCGCTGGTCGCCCAGTCGCGGGCGACGTATCCCGACCTGAGCGTGGTCGAGGCGGACGCGGTGATGCTGACACCGGAGCGGCTCGCCGCCGGCGGCCACCCCACGTCGTACGACCTGGTGGTCTGCGTCGGCAACGTGATGATCCTGCTCGCCGAGGGCACCGAGCGTCAGGTGCTGACCCGGCTCGCGACGTTGCTCGCGCCGGGCGGGCGGATCCTGGTGGGCTTCCACGTCGCCGGGGGCGGACCGGACTTCGCCCGGCACTACTCCCCCGCCGAGTTCACCGCTGACGTCGAGGCGAGCGGCCTACAGGTCGACCTGCACGCCGGGTCCTACGAGCTGCACCCGCCCACCGACGAGTACGCCGTCTGGGTGCTGTCGGCTCCCGGCCGACCGGCGCAGCGAGACCAGGGCTGAGCCAGCCGTGGACCTCCGGCAGGGATGGGACCGGTTCCGGTCCAGGCAGTGGCAGATCGCGCAGTGCGCCGTGGCAGCGGGCATCGCCTGGTTCATAGCCCGCGACCTGCTGGGCCACGAGACGCCCGTCTTCGCCCCGGTCGCGGCGGTCGTGAGCCTCGGGACCTCCTACGCCCAGCGCCTGCGTCGCGTGGTGGAGGTGACCGCCGGCGTGGCGATCGGCGTCTTCCTCGGCGACCTGCTCGTCGGCCAGGTGGGATCGGGAGCCTGGCAGATCGCCCTGATCGTGGCACTGGCGATGTCGGCCGCGGTGCTGATGGACGCCGGCGCGCTGTTCATCAACCAGGCAGCCGTGCAGTCGATCTTCGTGGTGGCCCTCGTCGTCCCGGGCGCCGGCGCCTCGTTCCTCCGCTGGACCGACGCCCTGATCGGCGGCCTGGTCGCGCTTGTAGCGGCGACCGTGGTGCCGGCTGCCCCGCTCCGTCGTCCTCGTGAGCAGGTCGCGGTCGTCCTCGACACCGTGGCGCAGCTGGTGCGCGGGGGCGCGCAGGTGCTCGAGGACCACGACCCCGAGCGCGGGCTCGACCTGCTCGCCGACGCCCGCAGCACCGACAGCCTCATCCGCCAGCTGCGGATGGCCGCCGACGAGGGCATGGCCGTGGTCGCGTCGTCGCCGTTCCGTGTGCGCCACAAGCCGGGCATCCGCCGGATGGCCGAGCTGGTCGACCCTCTTGACCGAGCCCTGCGCAGCACCCGCGTGCTGGTGCGCCAGGTGGCGGTCGCGACCTACCACCGCAGACCGGTGCCGCCGTCCTACCTCAGCCTGCTGCGCGACCTGGCCGACGCCGTGGACCTGGTGATCACCGAGCTGCGCGAGGACCGGATGGCGGTCGGCGCGCGACCTGCCCTCCTCGCCGTCGGCGAGGCCAGCGGGCTGGTGGAGCGCTCGGAGGAGATGACGGCCGAGGTGGTGCTCGCCCAGCTGCGCTCGGTGGTCGTCGACCTGCTGATGATCAGCGGCCTCGAGCAGCTCGAGGCCACCGACGCACTGCCGCCCCCGCCGCGCTGACCCCATCGGGGTCGGGGCGAGGGGTCAGAGAGCGTCGAGGGTGAGCGTGTCGACCACGTGGTCGGGCAGCGGGATCGGCTCGTGCTTCTTGGCCAGGCGCACCTCGGAGTGCGCGCCGCAGCCGTGCTGGAAGGCCACGACCCGGCCGTCGTCGTTGGCGTCACCGTTGGCGCACACGCCGAAGGTCTGGGCGAGCGGGCCGGCCAGGCGCATCAGGAAGCCGCAGGTCGAGCACGGGTCGGGTGAGCCCTGGGCCAGGGGCGAGTCGGGCCCGCCGAGGCCGTCGTACCAGCGCTCGGCGGCCGCGTCGCGGCCCTCGGGCGAGAGGGTGCGCACGCGTCCGAGACCGAGGTCCTTGGCGACCTCGCGGATCTGAGCCTTGTCGTCGGCGTCGAGCGGGTCGTCACCGAAGGCGTAGGTGGGGACCAGGCGCGGGTCGTCGTCGTCGACCGGCAGCAGGTCGCCGGGCGAGAGGTCGCCGGGCTTGATGCGCTCGCGGTAGGGCACCCACGCCGGGGCCACGATCGCCTCGTCGCCGGGCAGCAGCACGACCTCGCCGATCGTGACCTTCTTCTGACGCGAGGCGCGCGCCACGATGACCGACCAGCGCCAGCCGACGTAGCCGGGCATGGTGGCGGCGAAGAAGTGGGTGACGACGCGCTCACCCTCGCTCTCGACGCCGAGGTGGTCACCGACCTGGGCCGGGTCGACCTCCTCCAGCAGGGCTGCACGAGCCAGGTCGACGGCGGCCGCCGCGACCGAGTCGGGCTGCTCGCGGCGCTCGAGGGGCTTGAGGGGAGTGCTCACAGGCGACAGCATGGCTCATCGCCGAAGCGATGTCAGGTCCGGGGCGGGTCTGACAGGTGAATGATGGGGCCACCGGGCAGGATGGGACCCATGACGTCCGGCCGCTCCGACCACCGCCCCTCGCCGGGGTCGGACGGCGCTCACGAGCCCCCGCACGAGCCCCCTTACGACCCCCCGCACGAGCCCCCTTACGACCCCCCGTACGAGCCCCCGTACGACCCTCCGTCGGGGGCTCCGCACGGGCCCCCGGCCGGTCCGCGGGCCGACCCGCCGTACGGCCCACCGACCGACTCACCGGCCGACCTACCGGCCGACCTACCGGGCTCCGTGGGCGCCTCGACTCCGGGCGATCGTGCGCGCGCGGTCGGCCAGGGGCTCGGGACCGGCCTGGGCACCGGGGCCAAGGCGACCGCACGTGGCGTCAAGGCCACCGCGAAGGTCACCGGACGGGTCACCGGGCAGGTCAGTCGGGCCGCGGTGCGCAACGCCCAGAAGGCAGCGACCGCCCAGGGCGCGGAGGACTCCGGGCTCCACCGCCTGATCTACCTGCACGCCACCAACGCAGCCGGCGACGCGACCGTCGCGATCTCGCTGGCGACGACGGTGTTCTTCGCGGGGGCGACCAGCGACGCGCGCGGCCAGGTGGCCCTGTTCCTCGGCCTCACGATGCTGCCGTTCGCCATCGTCGCGCCGCTGATCGGACCGTTCCTCGACCGCTTCAGCCACGGCCGCCGCTGGGCGATCGGGGCGACCTTCGCCCTGCGCGCGTTCCTCTGCTGGGTGCTGGCCGGAGCGGTCGCGATCGACTCCCCCCTGCTCTATCCCGCCGCGCTCGGCGTGCTCGTCTCGTCCAAGGCGTACGGCGTCACTCGAGCGGCCGCGATCCCGCGCCTGCTCCCGGAGAACCTCACCCTGGTGAAGGCCAACGGGCGGGTCTCGCTGTCCGGCGTGGTCGGCGGCGCGATCGCGGCACCGTTGGCGGGTGGCACGGCCTACTTCGGCGCGGAGTGGTCGCTGCGGCTGGCCTTCCTCATCTTCGTCACCGGCACCGTCGCCGCGATCCTGCTGCCCGCCAAGGTCGACTCCAGCGAGGGCGAGCAGCAGGTGAGCCTGCGCACCGACCCGGACGCCGGCGCGCGGCGCGGCACCAACATCCCTCCCGCGGTGGCCTTCGCCCTGCGCGCCAACTGCGGCCCGCGCTGGCTCTCGGGCTTCCTGACGATGTACATGGCCTTCCTGCTGCGCGACCAGCCCCTCGCGGGCTGGGAGGGCAAGGAGGCGTTGCTGCTCGGCATCGTGATCGGCGGCGCCGGGCTGGGCAACACGATCGGGATCTTCCTCGCCTCGGTGCTGAAGAAGATCAACCCCGCGGCGACCGTCGTCGCGGCACTGCTCGCCGATGCGGCGATGGTGGCGATGGGTGCGCTCTTCTACGGAGTCCTGGCCCTGGCCGGGCTGGGACTG
>NZ_JAXMNS010000053.1:0-12645 GCF_034670285.1 Nocardioides sp.
GTCGTCGTAGCCGGCGGCGACCGCGACGGCGTGCGCGCTACGGATCAGCTCGGCCGAGGCCGCCGGGTCGCCCGCGGCGAGCTCGGCGGCGTTCGCGTAGTGCGCGCGCGGCACCACGAGCACGTGCAGCGGCGCCTGGCCGTTGATGTCGCGAAAGGCCACCGAGTGCTCGGTGGTGTGCACGATCTCGCCGGGGATGTCGCCCGCGACGATCTTGCAGAAGAGGCAGTCGTCCATGGGCCCACCGTAATCCGATGGCACGCGGGGAAACCGAACACGGCTCTGCTGCGTCCTACTAGCGTGAATACCCATGCAAGCGGGCCACCGTCGCGAGCTCGGGCGCGGCACCGACTCCGACACGCGCACGGTCATCGTCGAATGACCACCGTTTCCCCCGCCTCCGACGCAAGGATGGATGACATGTTGCTGCCACACCGCCCTCGCTCGTTCGCGCTGCGCACCGCCGCCCTGGCCGTCACCCTCGGCGTGCTGGCCGGTTGCGGGAGCGACGACACCGATCCGGTGGCCTCCGACCCCCAGCCGACCGCCGCTGAGCCGACGACCCCGACCGAGCCGACCGACACCGAGCCGAGCGAGCCGACCACGAGCGAGGCCCCCGACACCGTGGCAGCACCGATCTACTTCGTCGGCGACTCGCCCACCGGCCCCCGTCTCTACCGGGAGTTCCGTCAGGTCGAGGCCGACAACCCGCTCGAGGAGGGCGCCGCGCTGCTGGTGGCAGGCGATGCCCTCGACCCCGACTACTCCTCGTTGCTGCCCGCCCTCGACATCGTCTCGATCGAGGCCACCAGTGGCGCGCTGGTCGTCACCCTGGCCGGCGACGCCCCCACTGCCGACAAGTCGATGAGCGCCTCGGACGCAGCGCTGGCGGTGCAGTCGCTCGTCTACACGCTCCAGGGCATCGCCCAGACGCGTGACCCGCTCACGGTCGAGGTCGACGGCCAGCCGGTCCAGCTGCTCGGCCAGCCCACCGACACCGGCGTGAGCGCCACGGCGCCGCTCGAGGTGCTCTCGCTGGTCAACGTCACCGAGCCCGCCACAGACGCGGCGGTCTCCGGCACCCTCGTCGCCTCCGGCGTCGCGAGCTCGTTCGAGGCAACCGTCCTCTGGGAGATCCGCGACAGCAGCGGCGCAGTGGCCCTCGACGGGTTCGCCACGGCCTCGGGCTTCATGGACAACGTCTACCCGTGGGAGACCGAGATCGACCTCTCCTCGCTGGCGTCCGGCGACTACACCTTCGCCGCCCTCACCGCCGACCCGTCGGACGGCGAGGGACCGGGCCCGTACGTCGACACCAAGACGATCGTGGTGCCCTGACGGACGCCTGCGGCTCGGCTACCCCCAGCGCGGGGTGCGGGCCAGCAGCGCTGCGGCGGCGGCCACCCCGGCGGTCGAGGTGCGCAGCACCTCGGCCCCCAGCCGCACCGGGTGCGCCCCGGCGTCGGTGAAGGCGGTGACCTCGTCGTCGCTCACGCCGCCCTCGGGGCCGACGACGATCACGATCCGACCCGACGTCGGAACCTCCAGCGTCGCGAACGGAGCGGAGGCCGCCTCGTGCAGGACGACCGCGAGGTCGGCGCCGGCGACGAGAGCGACGGCGTCCGCCGTGGAGACGAGCGGGTCGACGTGAGGGTGCCAGGTACGTCGAGCCTGCTTGGCCGCCTCACGAGCGGTCGCGCGCCACTTGGCCAGGGACTTCTCGGCGCGCTCGCCCTTCCACACCGCCACGGAGCGTGAGGCCGCCCACGGGACGACGCGCGCGACCCCGATCTCGGTGAGCACCTCGACGGCGAGCTCGCCGCGATCGCCCTTCGGCAGCGCCTGGACGACGACGATCTCGGGCGCGGGCTCGGCCCTGACCTCGACCGAGGTCGCCTTCACGGTGAGCACCCGCTTGCCCGTGGTCGCGATCTCCGCGACGACGAGGGTGCCCGCGCCGTCGGTCAGTGCGACCTGCTCCCCCACGCGCAGGCGCCGTACGGCGACCGCGTGGTGCGCCTCGTCGCCCTCGATCGTGATCGTGTCACCGACTCGCGCCGCGGCGAGGTCGGGAACGAGGTGGAAGGGCAGGGACACCGGTGCTCCGTGGCTCGGTGGTGGGGGTCTCAGTGACCGAAGAAGCGGCCGAAGACCGACTTCTGCTGGCCGCTGCGGACCTGACCGTCGGGGCTCTCCTCGCCACGGACGGCTGCGAGCTCGCGCAGCAGCTCCTCCTGACGGGCGTCGAGCTTGCCCGGCGTCTCGACCGCGATCGTGACGATCAGGTCACCCCGACCGCCCCGCAGCCCGGGAACGCCGCGACCGCGCAGCACCTGCTCGGTGCCCGACTGGGTGCCGGGCGCGATGTCGAGCTCGAACTCCGTCTCGACGCCCGACCCGGCGCCGGACTCGACGTCGGCCTCGAGCGTCGGCAGCGTCAGCGTCGTACCGAGCGCAGCGGCGGTCATCGGCACCGAGACCGTGCAGTGCAGGTCGTTGCCGTGACGGTTGAAGACGTCGTGCTCGGCGACGTGGATCTCGACGTACAGGTCGCCGGCGGGACCGCCACCGGGGCCGACCTCGCCCTGCTCGCTGAGCTGGACGCGGGTGCCGGTGTCGACGCCGGCAGGGATCTTGACGGTGAGGGTGCGGCGCGAGCGCACGCGGCCGTCGCCGGAGCACTCCCGGCAGGGCTCGGGGATGATCGAGCCGAAGCCGCGGCACGCCGCGCAGGGACGAAGGGTGCGGACCTCACCGAGGAACGAGCGCTGCACGTGGGCGACCTCGCCGACTCCGCGACACGTCTCGCACGCCACGGGCTCGCTGCCCGGTGCGGCACCGTCGCCGTGGCAGGTGGTGCACACGACAGCGGTGTCGACCTTGAGCTCGCGCGAGACACCGAAGGCCGCCTCGGCGAGGTCGACCTCGATGCGGATCAGCGCGTCCTGGCCGCGGCGCACCCGCGACTTGGGACCGCGTCCGCCGCCGCCCTGACCACCCTGGCCGCCGAAGAAGGCATCCATGATGTCGGTGAACGAGAAGCCGGCGCCCTGGCCGCCGCCCGCGCCGAAGCCGCCCCCGAAGGGGTCGCCGCCGCGGTCGTAGGCCTGACGCTTCTGGGCGTCGGAGAGGACCTCGTAGGCGTGCGAGACCTCCTTGAACTTCTCCTGCGTCGCGGGGTCGGGGTTGACGTCGGGGTGGAGCTGGCGCGCCAACTTCCGGTAGGCCTTCTTGATGGTGTCGGCGTCCGCGTCGCGGGCGACACCGAGGAGGTCGTACAGGTCCTGGCTCAACGGGATTCCTTCTGCTTCCTGGCTTCTGGGGCGGGTGGATCAGTCGACGACGCGGGCTCAGCCCTCGTCGAGGATGCGGGAGAGGTAGCGGGCGACGGCGCGCACGGCGGCCATCGTGCCGGGGTAGTCCATGCGGGTCGGCCCGACGATGCCGAGCGTCGCCAGGGCGTTGTCGTGCGGGCCGTAGCCGGTGGTCACGACGCTCGTCGACGACAGCTCCTGCACGGGGCCCTCGGCCCCGATGCGCACCGTCACGGTGCCCGACTGCGAGGCCTCACCGAGCAGGCGCAGGAGCACGACGTGCTCCTCGAGCGCCTCGAGCAGCGGGCGCACGGCGGAGTCGAAGCTGTCGCCGTACCGGGCGAGGTTGGCGGCACCGCCGACGACCAGCCGCTCGTGGGAGCGGTGGTCGCTCATCGCCTCGACCAGGAGGTCGGCCACCGAGGCCGCCGGCCCCGGACGGGCCGCCGCCAGGGTGCCGAGGGCCACGATCGCCTCACTGATGAGCTCACCGGTCGCGACGCCGTTGACCAGCGACCGCAGGTCGACCAGCGCGGTGTCGTCGAGGGGTGTGTCGAGCTCGAGGAGGCGTTGCTCGACCCGACCCGTGCTGAGGATCAAGACCACGAGCAACCGGTCGGGGGCAAGCGCGACCAGCTCGATGTGTCGCACGGTGGAGCGGGATAGCGTGGGGTACTGCACGACCGCGACCTGGCGGGTGAGCTGGGAGAGCAGCCGGACCGATCGCGAGACGACGTCGTCGAGGTCGACAGCGCCGTCGAGGAACGTGGAGATGGCGCGCTTCTCGGCACCGCTCATCGGCTTGAGGTTGGTGAGGCGGTCGACGAAGAGCCGGTAGCCCTTGTCGGTCGGCACGCGGCCGGCACTGGTGTGCGGCTGGGCGAGGTAGCCCTCGTCCTCCAGGGCGGCCATGTCGTTGCGGACCGTCGCCGGCGACACGTTGAGCCCGTGACGCTCGACCAGGGCCTTGGAGCCCACCGGCTCCTCGGTCGCGACGTAGTCCTCGACGATCGCTCGCAGAACGGCAATGCGGCGTTCTTCCTGCACCTCGTCTCCTCCTGACGTGCGTTGTCCGACCCGGGGGCCCGCGGGCGAGGTCTGGCACTCCACCGCAGGGAGTGCCAAGTCTAGCCCGTCGACCGGCAACCACGCGTGCCGCCGCCGATGCAGGTTAGGCTTACCTTACTTACTCAGGAGGTTCTCGTGTCGTCATCCCTTCTCTCCCCCGCCGCTGCTGCTCGCGGCATCCTGTCCGGACCCACCGCCGTGCGGCTGGTCGTTGACGGCGTGGACGACGTGCTGGCCGACGTCGACGAGCGCAGCGGACCGCGGGGACTCTTCCTCAGTGACCGCGACGGCGTCCCCCACCTCTCCTGCGCGCCGGACTCGCTACTCGCTCGTGCCGCGGACCGGGGCCGTCGCGCACTGCTGACCCTGGAGGGCGAGGCACCGGCCCCGGCCTCACGGCCGACCCGGGCTGCCGCGCCGGACGTGCTCACCCTCGGGGGACGCCTGGTAGTCGCCGGCCGTGACGTCTGCGCCTGCTGTCCCGACGAGACCGTGGTCGTCGCGGTCGTGGTCGACCTCGTCGCCCTCACCACGTCCGATGCGGACGGGCGGACCCGCCACCTGCCCGTCGAGGACTTCACCTCCCCCGAGCACCTCCTCAACGCAGGCTTCCTGCGGCGCTGCGCCGAACACACCACGACGGGCCACCAGGACGAGCTCAGGTATGCCGTGTCCGCGCAGCTCGACCGCCCCGTCCGAGACGTCGCCGGCGTCTCGGTCAGTGACCTCACCCCGTCCGGGGTCCGGGTCAGCTGGGTCGACACGCGCGGCGCCCACGTGCGCGACTTGCGCTTCCCGCGCACCGCTCGCGCTCCCGACGAGCTCGGCGAGCTGCTGCGCCGTGAGCTGAGCGCCGGCCTGTGCTGAACGACGCCCGGTGCTGAACGATGCCCGGTGCTGATCGATGCCCCGTGCTGATCGGGGCGACGCTGCAGGGTGTCTAGGGTGAGGCCGTGCCCTTCACCGAGATCGCCGACCGGGTCTGGGTCGCGCGCCACGCGTGGTTCGACCTCAACATCACGCTCGTTCAAGGCGATCGCGGCCTGCTCGTCGTCGACACCCACGCCTCCGCCCTCGCCGCCCGCGCGGTGATCGACGACGTACGGGCGCTCGGGGCCGGTGAGGTGGTCGAGATCGTCAACACCCACGAGCACTTCGACCACACCTTCGGCAACGGCGAGTTCCTCGCGGCGTACGGCGCCTCGGTGCCCCTGCGAGCCCACGAGGAGGCCGCGGAGCGCACCCTCGCAGCCGGCGCGCGCATCAAGGCCGAGTACGCCGCCGACCCCGCTGCCGAGCGCAGTGCCGAGGTGCTCGACACCGAGATCGTGCCCGCCACCTCGACCTTCTCCTCCGCGATGGCCATCGACCTGGGCGACCGCCTGGTCGAGCTCGTCCACCCGGGACGCGGCCACACCTCCGGGGACCTCGTCGTCCGGGTGCCGGACGTCGACGTGCTCATCGCCGGCGACCTCGTGGAGGAGTCCGCGGAGCGCGAGAACACACCAGGCTTCGGCGCCGACTGCTACCCGATGGAGTGGCCGCTCACCCTCGACATCCTGCTCGGGCTCACCACCTCGGCCTCGGTCGTCGTCCCCGGCCACGGCGCCGTCGTCGACCGCGCGTTCGTCGAGGACCAGCGCAACGACATCGGCATCCTCGCCGAGACGATCCGTGACCTCGCCGGACGCGGCGTCCCGGTGTCCGAGGCGATCGCGACCGCCGACGCCTGGCCCTTCCCCGCCCACCTCCTGGACGACGCCGTCCGCCGGGCCTACGAGCACCTCCCCCGCAGCCAGAAGCGGCTCCCGCTCATCTGAGCCGGCGGATCATCTCGGCGGGTGAGTCAAGCGCTCCGTCGTCGGCGTAAGTTCGCGCCATGAGCGAATCACAGGCAGAGCAGAGCGGGATCAACGACGACCAGCTGCCCGAGGATCTCGTGCCCGACGAGTCGAACCCCCTCGCCCAGCCACTAGCCGACGGCGAGAGTGCGGGCGACCTGCTCGAGGAGGGCAAGCCTGCTGCCGAGTCCGATACGTCACAGGACGACTGACCTCGGCGCGCCACCCGGGGCCGGGCCGTCCTCGCGCCTAGCGTTGTCGGGTGAGCGATCGCTACGGCACCGACGTCCTGTCCGGCGACTGGCGCGCGCCCAAGCGTGGCCGCGCCGTCGAGGCCCCCGCCGAGATCGGTGCCGTGGTCGAGGAGGTCACCACCGACTGGGTCGGCGAGATCGTCGCCGTCGACCGCGACCTCCACACCCTGACCCTCGAGGACCGCCGTGAGCGCCGTCGTACCTTCCCCCTCGGGCCGGGCTTCCTGCTCGAGGGCAAGCCGGTGATCCTCGTCGCCCCCAAGCGCGCCGCGGCGCCGGCAGCACCGACGCGCACGGCGTCCGGCTCGGTCGCGGTGAGCGGCGTGCGTGCGCGCGTGGCCCGCGCCAGCCGCATCTTCGTCGAGGGCAAGCACGACGCCGAGCTCGTCGAGAAGGTCTGGGGCGACGACCTGCGCATCCGGGGCGGTCGTCCAGCTGCTCGACGGCGCCGACCATCTCGCCGACGTGCTCGCGGAGTTCAAGCCCGGTCCTACCCGCAAGGTCGGCGTGCTGCTCGACCACCTCGTCGCCGGCTCCAAGGAGCAGCGGATCGCCGACGCCGTGACCAGCCCGCACGTGCTCGTCGTCGGTCACCCCTTCATCGACATCTGGGCGGCGGTGAAGCCCGAGCGCGACGGGCTCGAGCGCTGGCCCGACATCCCGCGCAGCATCGAGTGGAAGAAGGGCATCTGCGCCCACCTCGGCTGGCCGCACGACGAGCAGGCCGACATCGCCCGGGCCTGGAAGCAGATCCTCTCGCGGGTCGACTCCTTCACCGACTGCGACCCGGCCCTGCTGGGGCGGGTCGAGGAGCTCATCGACTTCGTGACCGTCGACGTCGACTGATCAGGAGCGCATCAGGCGGCCCTGGCTGTCGCGGTAGGGATTGGCGAGCATCAGGATGCCGTCGACGATGCTCCAGATCCAGATACCGACCAGGAACGGCAGGCCGATGAAGGCCGCCGACAGGCAGAACGAGACGAAGAAGCCGATCAGCTGCACCAGGCCGACGGTGGTGTAGCCGGCGTAGAGCCGGCCGACCCCGCACACGCCCACCAACGGCAGCAGCAGCTGCAGAAGTCCTGCGGTGGTCTTGTTCTTGTCCGAGACCGGCCCACCGTAGGGGTCGACTCCGTACGGCGGCACGGGCGCGCCGTAGGGCTGCTGGATCCCGTACGGCGGCGGTGGCGGCGTCGGGGCGCCGTACGGCTGCCACGACGGGCTCGTCGAGCTGGGCTCCTCAGGATCCGCGGGCTGGCCGTAAGGGTTCTGCGGCGTCTCGTTCACGGTCGTCACCCTACGCAGCAGCAGGCGTGTCGCCCGGCCGGCCTCAGGGAATCAGGTCCCGGACGACGGCGTCGGCCAGCAGCCGGCCCCTGAGGGTCAGCACCAGCGGGCCCCGGGCTTCCGAGCCGGCCTCGAGGAGCCCGCGCCGTACGAGGTCGGGCACCTGCGCGCGGCCCGCGTCGTCGAGGACAGCCGGATCGAGCCCGTCGCGCAGGCGCAGCTCGAGCAGCACGCGCTCGACCAGGCGGGTCTCGTCGTCGAGCACCTCGCGAGCATGGGCCGGGCTGAGGTCGGCGGAGAGCCGGTCGGCATAGGCCACCGGGTGCTTGACGTTCCACCAGCGGGTGCCGCCCACGTGCGAGTGCGCACCGGGCCCGACGCCCCACCAGTCGGAGCCCCGCCAGTAGGCGAGGTTGTGGCGGCAGCGGGCGGCCTCGTCGCGCGCCCAGTTGGAGACTTCGTACCAACCCAGCCCGGCGGCCTCGAGCCGCTCGTCGGCGAGGAGGTACTTGTCGGCGAGGTCGTCGTCGTCGGGCATCGCGACCTCGCCACGTCGTACCCGTCGGGCCAGGGCGGTGCCGTCCTCGACGATGAGCGCGTACGCCGACACGTGGTCAGGCTCGCAGGCCAGGGCGGCGTCGAGCGACGTCCGCCACTCCTCGAGCGTCTCGCCCGGCGTGCCGTAGATGAGGTCGAGGCTGACCTGGTCGAAGCCTGCCTCGCGGGCCCACTGCACAACGCGCGGCACGCGCTCGGGGTCGTGGGTGCGCTCGAGGACGGCGAGCACCCGGGGCACCGCCGACTGCATGCCGAACGAGACCCGCGTGAAGCCGGCCGCGCGAAGTGCCTCGAGGTCCTCACGAGTGACGGAGTCGGGGTTGGACTCGGTCGTCACCTCGGCGTCGGGCGCGAGCCCGAACTCCTCGTCGATCGCCGTGAGCACCGAGCCGAGGTCGGCCGGGCTCAGCAGGGTCGGGGTGCCACCGCCGACGAAGACCGTCGAGACGGGGAGGTCGGTGCGCCCCGTGGCGGTCAGGACGCCGCGGGCACGCCGTACCTCGGCGACGGCGGAGGAGGCGTACGTCGTGCGCGAGGCGCCGGGGCCGAGCTCCTCGGCGGTGTAGGTGTTGAAGTCGCAGTAGCCGCACCGCACGGTGCAGAACGGCACGTGCACGTAGAACGACAGCGGGCGCTCCCCCACGCCGTCGAGGGCGGACGCCGGCAGCGACCCGTCAGCGGGCACCGGGTCTCCGAGGGGCAACGTCGAGGGCACGCGCTCACCCTCTCACCCCAACGATTTCTCGCCGAGTCGGCGCGTACACGCGCCGACTCGGCGAGAAATTGGTAACAGGTGGGGCGGGTGGGACTCAGCCGTAGAAGGCGGCGATCCGGTCGGTGTTGTTGGCCTCGACCACGTTGCGCTTGACCTTCATGGACGGCGTCAGCTCGCCCGACTCGATGGTGAGGTCCTCGGGGAGGATCTCCCACTTCTTGATGGTCTCCCAGCGGTTGAGGCGCGCGTTGAGCTCCTCGACGTACTCGCCGACCATCGCGTGGACCTTCTCCGAGCCGACGATGTCGGTGTAGGAGGAGCCCTCCATGCCGTTCTCCTTGGCCCAGTCGGCCATGGCGTCGGGGTCGAGGGTCACCAGGGCGACGACGAAGTTGCGGTCCTGGCCGAAGACCATGAACTGGCTGGCGTAGGGGCACACGGCCTTGAACTTCGCCTCGATCGACGACGGGGCGATGTACTTGCCGCCCGAGGTCTTGAAGAGATCCTTGATGCGGCCGGTGATCGTCAGGAAGCCCTCGTCGTCCAGGCTGCCCTTGTCACCGGTGCGGAGCCAGCCGTCGTCGGTGATCGTCTTGGCGGTCTCCTCGGCCTTGTTGTGGTAGCCGGCCGTGATGTGGGGTCCGCGCAGGAGCACCTCGTCGCCCTCACCGATCGTGACCTCGCTGCCGGGCAGCGCCTTGCCGACGGTGCCCATCTTGTAGTCCAGCGGGTGGTTGACCGTGGCGCCTGCGGCGTTCTCGGTCATGCCATAGCCCTCGAGGATCAGCACGCCGGCAGCGTGGAACCACGAGGCGATCTCGGGGTTGAGCGCGGCGGAGCCGGAGATGAAGAACTTCACCCGGCCTCCGAAGCGGTCGCGCACCTTGGAGAACACCAGCTTGTCGAACAGCCCGTGCTGCAGCTTGAGCGGCAGCGGGACGGACTTGCCGGCGAGCTTGCGCTCGTCGACGGCGAGGCCGACCTTGAACGCCTGCTTGAAGATCTTCTCCTTCAGCCCGCCCTCACCGGCCTGCATCATCACGATGCGCGCGTGCGCCTTCTCGAAGATGCGCGGTGCCGCGCCCATGAAGGTCGGCTTGACGATGCCGAGGTTCTCGACGATCTTCTCGACGCGACCGTCGATCGCGGTCGCGAAGCCGCAGGCGAGCTGCGTGGAGAGGAGCACCTTGCCGAACGAGTGGGCCATCGGCAGCCACAGGAACTGCAGGTCGCTCTCGTCGAGGATGTCCTGGGCCTTGATCGCCGCGCCCTCGTAGACCCACGCCTTGTGCAGCGTGCGCACGCCCTTGGGGCGACCGGTCGTGCCGGAGGTGTAGATGAGCGTCGAGAGCTGGTCGGGCTCGATCGCGTCCGCGGTCTCGCGGATGACGCCCGGGTGCTCGGCGAGGTAGGCGTCGCCGAGCTCGGCGAGCCGGTCGAGGTTGATGACGCGATCGCCGTCGACGGTGCCGTCGAAGGTGATGATCGTGCCGAGCGAGCCGAGCTCGCTCTCGCGCTCCTTGAGCTTGGCGAGCTGCTCGTCGTCCTCGGCGAAGACGTAGCGGCACTCGGAGTCGCTGAGGATGTAGGCGGTGTCCTCGGCGTTCGTGCTCGGGTAGACCGTGGTGGTCGCGCCACCGGCACACATCACGGCGAGGTCGGCGATGATCCACTCGTAGCGGGTGCTCGAGGCGATCCCCACGCGCTGCTCGGTCTCGAGACCGAGCGAGAGCAGACCGGCGGCCAGGCGCGTGACGAGATCTCCGGCCTGGCGCCACGTGAGCGACTCCCAC
Organism: Nocardioides sp.; assembly: GCF_034670285.1. Taxonomy (GTDB): domain Bacteria; phylum Actinomycetota; class Actinomycetes; order Propionibacteriales; family Nocardioidaceae; genus Nocardioides. The sequence goes on from NZ_JAXMNS010000053.1 coordinate 10,831, forward strand.
GAGTCCCCGCGCGGGAAGCGGAACGCCTCGGCGTCGGCCGAGGTCTCCACGCGGTCGAGGAAGAGCACCGCGATGTTCTTCGGAAGGTGATCGACGAAGGAGGTGTCGTGATTGACGGGCATGGTGCTCCTGGCTCGGCAGAGATCGGGTTCTGGTGCTGCGAAGTAACCTAGATCACTGCTCGTACCCGTGGGTAGGTATCCCCCACCTGGACGGCGATTCGTTATGTGCTCAGGTCCCGTACGCCGCTCGGAAGGCCTCGCTCACGCTCGGACCGTGCCCGGGCGCGACCACCTGCAGGGCGTCGCCGGCGCGCAGGGTCCCGGGCACCACGACGCGCAGGTAGGGCCCCGGCCGGCCCTCCTCGGCGAAGCGCCTGAGCCACGCCCGGTCGTCGTACCCCGAGCGGCCCATCCACGCCTTGAACACCGCGCACGGCGTGCGGAACGTCGCCACCTCGAGCACGGGACCCTCGGGGCCACCGATCCGCCAGCGCTCCCCCAGCCGTGACTCGTTGACGTCGATGCCCTCCGTGGTGAGGTTCTCGGAGAACTGGCCGTCCGCGACGTCGACCCCCAGCCGTTCGGCCCACAGGTCGAGGTCCTCGCGGGCGAAGGCGTAGACCGCCTTGTCCGGACCGCCGTGATGCGTGCGGTTGGCGACCTGGTCGCCCTCGAGGCCGAGGTCGTGCACCTCGACGGGTCCGACCACCGGCTCCTTGAGCGAGGCCGTCCGCCCGATCTTCGTCCAGGTGGCCTCGCGCGGGCGACCGACGTTGACCGACCGCACCCTCGACATGCGCCGAGTCTGGCAGGCGAGGCTAGTCCTGAACCGCCTTGGCCACGGTGAGGCACCGGGTCAGCCAGGCGCCGTCGGGTCGGCTCGCACCGTCGGCGGGGTGCTCCTCGATCTCCCACAACGCGTTGAGGAGCATCCGCACGACCACCCAGTCGCGCGCACGGTCCTCGTCGAGGCCGGCTGCGTCGATCGTGGCGTGGAAGCGGGCGCGTACACCGTCGCGGACGCTCTGCACGCTCCCCGGGCCGCTCAGCTCGTCCCAGCGGTTCCAGAGCAGCGGGGCGACCTCGTAGTGCGGGTCCCCGCTCACCGGCTTGGGGTCGATCGCCAGCCAGTCGGGCCCCTCCTCGCGGGTCGAGGCGAGGACGTTCTCGTAGTGCAGGTCGCCGTGGATCATCGTGCCGTTGCTGGCCGGGGCGGTCACTAGGCCGCGGCCCAGCGACACGGCCTGCTCGACGAGGCGGCGCGGCAGCGGGGCACTGCGCGGCAACGCGGCCAGGCGGTCGGTCCAGCGGGCGACGTACGACGTCAGCGTGCGCAGCTGGGGCAGGGCCGGCACGTGCAGGGCGTCGTAGAGCCCGCCCACGACTTCACAGGCCTCGACGTCCCAGTGATCGGTGAGGTCCTGTGGTCCGAGCCGCTCGAGAAGCAGCGCCGAGCGACCGGGATCCGCGCGCAGCAGGCGCACGGCACCGCGGCCGCGCCAGTGCTGGAGCGCAAGGTGCTCGTGCTCGGTCTCCTCGTCGTGCGCGAGCCCGATCTTGAGCGCCGCCGGACCCTGCTCGGCCACCACCGGGACGACGACCGCGGTGTGACCGCGCAGCTCCGCCCCGTCGGGCGTGAGGTCCCACTCGTCGCAGAGCTCACGCACCAGGCGCGAGAGCTCGGGGCTCACTTCTTGGGCTTGTCGCCCGCCGGACCGCCGGTGGACAGCGCGGCGACGAACGCCTCCTGGGGGACCTCGACGCGGCCGACCATCTTCATCCGCTTCTTGCCCTCCTTCTGCTTCTCCAGCAG
>NZ_JAXMNS010000054.1:0-12567 GCF_034670285.1 Nocardioides sp.
CGATGCCGCCGGCGGCGCCGTCGACGGCGCGGCCCAGACCGCGGGTGGCCTCGGTGGGGCCACCGACGGACTCGGGGGTGCCACCGGCGGCGCGACCGACGGCCTCGGCGGTGCCGTGGACGGCGCGACCGACGGTCTCGGCGGAGCCGTGGACGGCGCGACCGAGGGCGTGGGCGGCGCTGCTGCCGGCGTCGGCGGGCTCGCCGACGGCAACCTGCTCAACGTCGACGTCGACCTGGCCGCCGATGCCGACATCGCGGCACCCATCAACGGTGCGGTTGCCGCCAACGCCAACGTCGCCGCTCCGATCAATGCTGCTGTCTCGGCGAACGTCGGCTCGATCGACAGCGACGCCGTCGGTATCGCCCAGCAGGACGCCATCATCAACCAGAACATCACCGGCGAGGCCAACGCCACCGCCGACCAGGCGTCCGACATCACGCAGCCTGACCAGCCGCAGCCGTGACCGAGGCGGTCTCGCCCCCGGACGCCGGTTCGACCACCGACCCCGGGGGCGTGGCCCCGCCCGCTCGCGCCGACGGCATCGTGCTGATCGGTGAGATGAAGGGCTCGGGCTATCGGGTTCCCCCTGCGCTCGTTCGGCGCGCCGACGGGCAGACGGCTCAGCTGACGCCGCTGCTCTACGCAACCCTCGAGGCCATGGACGGGCAGCGCTCGTACGACGAGATCGCTGCCGTGGTCGCGCAGGCGTCCGGCAAGCCAGTCTCGCCCGACAACGCACGCGAGCTCGTGAGCAAGCTCCGACCGATCGGACTCGCGGTGCGCGAGGACGGCGCCCAGCCCGAGGTCAAGCGCAGCAACCCGCTGCTGGGCCTGCGGTTCAAGGTGGCCGTCACCGACGAGGAGAAGACCCGGCGCATCACCGCGCCCTTCGCGGCGCTCTTCGCGCTCGGCGTCGTCATCCCGATCATGCTCGTCTTCGCCTGGATCACCTGGTGGGTGCTCTTCGACAAGGGACTCGCCTCGGCCACCCACGAGGCCTTCGCACGCCCAGGCCTCCTGCTCACGGTGCTGGCGATCACGGTGCTCTCCGCAGGCTTCCACGAGTTCGGCCACGCTGCCGCAGCCCGTCGAGGCGGCGCCACCCCCGGGGTGATGGGCGCCGGGCTCTACCTCGTCTGGCCTGCCTTCTACACCGACGTCACCGACTCCTACCGCCTCGGCCGCGCAGGTCGTCTGCGCACGGACCTCGGCGGCCTCTACTTCAACGCGATCGTCGCCGTGGCCACGGCAGGCGTGTGGTGGCTGACCCGCTACGACGCCATCCTCCTGCTGATCGCCACCCAGATCCTGCAGATGCTCCGCCAGCTGCTGCCCTTCGTACGCTTCGACGGCTACCACGTGCTCGCCGACCTCACCGGCGTCCCCGACCTCTTCCACCGCATCGGTCCGACCCTGCGGAGCCTGATCCCGTGGCGCCCGACGGAGCCGCAGGCCAAGGACCTCAAGCCCTGGGCGCGCGCCGTCGTGACCATCTGGGTGCTGACCGTCATCCCGGTGCTGCTCGGCGTGATGGTGATGATGATCCTGGCGCTGCCCCGGATCGTCGGTACGGCCTGGGCGAGCGCCGGAGCCCAGCAGGACCAGATGGCGGTCGCCTTCGGCGAGGGCGACTTGATCAGCGTGATGGCGCGGGCGCTCTCCATGGTGATCGTCGTGCTGCCCATCGCCGCGTTCACCTACATCCTCGTCCGTCTCTCCCGCCAGGTCGGCGGCGGAATCTGGCGCAAGACCGAGGGCAAGCCCCTGCGCCGGGGCCTGGCCGGGCTGACCGTCCTGGCGCTGATCGCCGGACTGGTCCTGGCCTGGTGGCCCTCCGAGACCCGCTACCGCCCGATCCAGGCGTACGAGGGCGGCACCGTCACCGACTTCTTCCCCGTCTCGAGCACCGGCGACTTCCGGGTCGGGAGCCAGGGCGCGGGCACGGTGATGTGGCCCGACGGCACCGACCTCCCCACCCGCGCGAAGCCGCAGCTCGCCACCGTGCTGGTGCCGACCGGTTCGACCGGACCCGCCGCCGCAACTGCCCTCGACGCTGAGCAGGGCGACACCGTGCCCGAGCCCGGCGACGTCGAGGTCGCCGGCTCCGACACCTGGATCTTCCCCTTCGACGAGCCGCTCGCCCCCGACGAGGGCGACAACCAGGCGCTCGCCGCCAACACCACCGACGACACCGCCAGCTATTCCGTCGCCTTCGCCCTCGTCTGGGCCGACGGCGCCGAGCCGCTGCAGAACACCAATGAGGCCTACGCCGCCGCCAGCTGCGAGAACTGCGCCGCCGTCGCCGTCGCCTTCCAGGTCGTGCTCGTGGTGGGGGAGGCCAACGCGGTCGCTCCGCAGAACATCTCGGTGGCGGTCAACTACGACTGCACCAGCTGCCTCACCTACTCGCTGGCCGTGCAGCTCTTCGTCACCCTCGACGGCCCACTCAGCCACGAGGCGACGGCGTCCATCGAGACGCTCTGGAACGAGATCAACACCTACGGCGCCAACATCGGGCAGGTGCCCCTCGACGAGATCCAGGGTCAGCTGACGCAGTACGAGCAGCAGATCCTCGGCATCATCGAGGAGGACCAGGGGCCGCTGACCGACGAGGAACCCACCGAGTCCCCGACGCCGAGCGACGGATCGTCGCCGACGGAGAGCCCGACGTCCACGCCGTCGGAGTCGCCGTCGCAGTCCCCCACGGGATCGCCGACTCCCACGGGTTCGCCGTCCACGTCGCCGACCCCCACCCCCACGACGAGCCCGACGCCTAGCCCCACGACGAGCCCGACGCCCACGCCGACGACGAGCCCGTCGCCGACTGCGACGCCGACGCCCACTCCGACCGCATCGGCCAAGCCGTCCTCGTCGACGAGTCCCGCGCCGACGCCGGCGACCGCGTCGCCCTGAACAGGCCAGGTCCAGCTCTTCCCCACGCCGCCGTTGTCTGGTAGTCCGGAGGCATGCGTCGCATCGTGACTCTGACCATCGCCGTCGGCCTCGTGCTGGCGGTGATGGCGGTGGTCCGGGTGCCGCCCGTCTCCGCCGCTCCCGCACTGCGTGGCCAGATAGTCGACTCCCTCACGGGAGACCCGGTGAGCGGCGCCGTCGTCCGGCTCCATCCGCTCGAGTTCGGGGGAGCGCCGGGACCGGTGATCGATCGCGACCGCACCGATGCCGACGGTGCCTTCGAGCTCAGCGCCGGCGACAGCGCCGAGGAGGAGTTCTTTGTAGAGGTCGTCGCGGGGCGCTACCAGGGAGGCTGGGTCGGCGGGGACCCGCTCTACGTGCAGCCCGACGTCGAGTCCGCCGGCACCGTCGGGGCGAGCGGCGACCTGGGTCCGGTTCGTGCGATCCCGGCCTTCCTACGCGGGAAGGTGGTCGACTCGCGCAGCAAGAAGGCACTGGGCAAGGTGAAGGTCAGTGTGCGCACCTCCAGCAGGCCCCGCCGCGTCATCGATGCCGACACCACGAACAAGCGAGGGCGCTTCGTGCTCAGGGGACTCACCTGTGAGGACGACTGCCTGGTGCGCGTCAACGGTCGCAAGGTGCGCCACGAAGCAGGCTGGGTCGCTTGCAACTCCGGGGTGGTGGCCACGACCGGTGCCGCGTGCGCGGTGGGCCCCGGCAACATCGGTCGCGTCTTCCTCGACCGTCGCTGATGCTTCACGGCTGCTGACGGGACCCCGGGTGCGAAACCCGGGCGCGGGACGGCGCGGGGCCTCGGTACGATCGCGACGTTCGCCGACCGGCGTACGAACCGCAGCACCGCTACTTCCGAGGAGCACCACGTGTCCGAGATCAAGGTCGTCAGAGTCCACGCCGACGTGCGTGAGGACCAGACGGTCACGACGGGCACCAAGGCCTGGGAGCTGTTCGCCGAGGACACCGACGTGATCGCTGCTCGAGTCGGCGAGGGCGACGACAGTGCTCTGAAGGACCTGTCGTACGAGCTCGCCGACGGCGACGTCGTCGCCTCCGTGGCGATCGGCAGCGCCGACGGCCACGACATCCTGCGCCACTCCACCGCGCACGTGATGGCCCAGGCCGTGCAGGACCTGTTCCCCGACGCCAAGCTCGGCATCGGACCCCCGATCACCGACGGCTTCTACTACGACTTCGACGTCGAGACGCCCTTCGTGCCCCAGGACCTCGAGAAGATCGAGACCCGGATGCGCAAGATCATCAAGGAGGGTCAGCGCTTCTCGCGTCGTGTCACCACCGACGCCGACGCGCTCGCCGAGCTCGCCGACGAGCCCTACAAGATCGAGCTGATCGGCCTGAAGGGCGGTGCCGGGGTCGAGGACGCCGCCGAGGGCGCCTCGGTCGAGGTCGGGGCCGGCGAGCTGACCATCTACGACAACATCAACCGCAAGGGCGAGGCCGCCTGGTCCGACCTGTGCCGCGGCCCGCACCTGCCGACCACCAAGCGCATCCCGGCGTTCAAGCTGATGCGCTCGGCGGCGGCGTACTGGCGTGGAGACGAGAAGAACAAGCAGCTCCAGCGCATCTACGGCACCGCCTGGGAGTCGAAGGAGGCGCTCGACGAGCACCTCCACCGCATCGAGGAGGCCGAGCGGCGCGACCACCGCAAGCTCGGCCGTGAGCTCGACCTGTTCAGCTTCCCTGACGAGATCGGTTCGGGGCTGCCGGTCTTCCACCCGCGCGGTGGCGTGATCAAGCGTGAGATGGAGGACTACGTCCGTCGTCGCCACATCGAGGAGGGTTTCGAGTACGTCGGCACGCCTCACGTGGCCAAGGAGGGGTTGTTCTACACCTCGGGCCACCTGCCCTACTACGGCGAGGGCATGTTCCCGGCTCTCGACGTCGACGGCATGGACTACCGCCTCAAGGCGATGAACTGCCCGATGCACAACCTGATCTTCCGCTCGCGGCAGCGCTCCTACCGCGAGCTGCCGCTGCGGCTCTTCGAGTTCGGCTCGGTCTACCGCCACGAGAAGTCCGGTGTCATCCACGGCCTCACCCGCGTGCGCGGGTTCGCCCAGGACGACTCGCACTCCTACGTCACCAAGGAGCAGGCGCCCGACGAGATCCGGCACCTGCTCGACTTCGTGCTGAGCCTGCTCAAGGACTTCGGCCTCGATGACTTCTACCTCGAGCTCTCCCCGCGCGACGACTCCAAGCCCGACAAGTTCATCGGCTCCGACGAGGACTGGGAGGAGGCCACCAAGGTGCTCGAGGACGTGTGCCTCGAGTCGGGCCTCGAGCTGGTCCCCGACCCCGGCGGTGCGGCCTACTACGGACCCAAGGTCTCGGTGCAGGCGCGCGACGCCATCGGTCGCACGTGGCAGATGTCGACGATTCAGTACGACTTCAACCAGCCGTCGGCCGACCGCTTCGACCTGCAATACCAGGCTGCCGACGGCTCGCGTCAGCAGCCGGTGATGATCCACTCGGCCAAGTTCGGCTCGATCGAGCGGTTCATCGGCGTGCTCGTCGAGCACTACGCCGGCGCGTTCCCTCCGTGGCTCGCCCCGGTTCAGGTGCAGGCGATCCCGGTCGCCGAGGCCTTCGCCGACTACCTCTACGACGTGGCGAAGAAGATGAAGGCGCAGGGCCTGCGGGTCGACGTCGACGCCTCCGACGACCGGATGCAGAAGAAGATCCGCAACGCCCAGCTGCAGAAGGTGCCGTTCATGATGATCGCCGGCGCCGACGACGTCGCTGCGGGCGCGGTGTCCTTCCGCTACCGCGACGGACGCCAGGACAACGGCGTCCCGATCGACGAGGCCATCGCCCGCGTGGCCGCCGCGGTCGCCTCGCGAGAGCAGGTCTGAGCCTCCAGAGCGCGACAACGCGGTACGCCGCTGTCACCCAGTGGCAGCGGCGTACCGCGTTGTCCACAGGACGACGGAGGATGGGTGGCGCGCGACCGAGCGGCCGCTCACCCTGGTGCGGTGAGTCGACTCCAAGATCTCCTGTCCCGACAGTGCGGTGTCGTCTCACGCGCTCAGCTGCGTGAGCGGTCGGTGCCGGAGCCGGAGATCCGCCGGCTCCTTCGCCGCAACGATCTCGTGGCGGTGACGCCAGGCGTGTACGTGAACCACACCGGCCCGCTCACCTGGGTCCAGGAGGCGTGGGCCGCACTTCTCGCGGTGTGGCCAGCGGCGCTGTCGCACGACTCGGCCTTGAGAGCCGCGGACGGGCCGGGACGACGCCTGGGCGGCGGGCCTCTGCACGTCGCGATCGATCGACACCGCTCGCCCCAGGCTCCGCCAGGAGTTCGGCTGCACCGTGTTGCGGGGCTCGACGCCAAGGTGCTGTGGAACCTGAGTCCACCACGGGTGCGCATCGAGCAGGCCGTGCTCGATGTCGCGGCAGGCAGCCGCGACGAGCTGGAGACCATCAGCGTTCTCGCCGATGCGGTCCAGGCCAGGCGCACCACTGCTGCTCGCCTCATCGACACCCTCGATGACCGCTCCCGCATCGCGCAGCGGGAGTTCCTGCGTGGGGTGCTCCTTGACGTCGACCAGGGCGCTTGCTCGGTGCTGGAGCACGGTTACCTCACGCGGGTGGAGAGGCCCCACGGCTTGCCCGCGTCGCAGCGGCAGCTGAGGGCTTCGAGTCGGGGACCGATCTTTCGCGACGTGGCCTACTCGCGTTTCAGCACGTATGTCGAGCTGGACGGGCGGCTGTTCCATGACACCGCACGCGCGCATGACGCTGATCTCGAGCGCGACCTCGACGCCGCCGTCGCTGGAGGGATCGACCTGCGGGTGGGCTGGGGGCAGGTGTTTCGTCGCGCCTGCTCGACAGCGCACAAGATCGGGTCGGTGCTCAACCGACGCGGATGGGATGGGGCGACGACGCCGTGCGAGGAGTGCGGCTCACGACTTGCGCGGTACGACGCTGCCACCGGATGACAGCGTCGTACCGCGCAGTGCCGGACGCCGACCGGCGAGGCGTCGAGCAGCCCGTCCGGTCGTCGCGGTTACCCTTCCCTCACGGGAGCGGGCAGTGCGGACGCAGTGCGAGGTGAGGACGAGAGATGGCGCAGGACGGCCGACAGGCGCGTTGGGACAAGCACAACCAGCAACGACGTCTCAGCATCCTCGACGCAGCCCTCGAGGTCATCGAGTCCCAGGCCCCGGGTGCGGAGTTCCACGTGCAGCAGATCGCCGAGAAGGCCGGTCTCAACCGCACCGTCGTCTATCGCCACTTCACCGACCGCGCCGATCTCGACGTGGCGATCCGGGCGCACGTCATCGCCCAGCTGCAGGCCGAGCTGACGCCCACGGTGACGCTCGAAGGCACGCTCAACGAGATCATCCTGCGGATCATCACGACCTACGTCGACTGGACCGTCGCCCACCCTGCTCTCCACTTCTTCGCCATCCAGGAGTCGCAGGGGCCGTTCCAGCAGGGCATCGACCAGATCGCGGCGATGCTCAGCGACCTCCTCGAGGTCGTCATCGCCCTGCTCGGCGCCGAGCTCGACGAGAACGAGACAGCCCTCGTCGATCCACTCGCTCACGGCCTCGTGAGTGCTGTCATCGGGTCCGTACGACGCTGGCTGGCCCGCGAGGTGCGTGAACCCTCGGCTGCTCGGCTCTCGCAGCTGCTCGCCATGTCGGTCTACAACCTCCTCGAGGGTCACGCCCGGCGCCTGGGCGTCGTGCTCGACCCGGACGTCCAGCTGTCCGAGCTCTTCGCTCAGGTCAACGCAGCGGGGGAGTCCGCATGAGCACCGACGAGACCCTGCACCAGGACGGCGCCGGCGGCGACGACCGCCTCGACCGGCTCTGGACGCCGCACCGGATGGCCTACATCCGCGGCGAGAGCAAGCCCGCCGATGCCTCGTCAGGGCAGTGCCCGTTCTGCCGGATCCCGACGCTCGACGACGAGCCCGGCCTCGTCGTACGGCGTGGACGGCTGAGCTTTGCCGTGCTCAACCTCTACCCCTACTCCCCGGGCCACCTGCTGGTCTGCCCCTACCGGCACCTGGCCGACTACACCGAGACCACCGACGAGGAGGCGGCCGAGATCGCCGACCTCACGCGGCAGGCGATGCGCACGATCCGGGCCGTCTCCGGCGCTCACGGGTTCAACATCGGCATGAACCAGGGCGACATCGCCGGCGCCGGAATCGCCGCTCACCTGCACCAGCACGTCGTACCCCGTTGGTCGGGCGACTCCAACTTCATGCCCGTCATCGGCTCCACCCGAGTGCTCCCCGAGCTGCTCACCGACACCCGGGCGCTGCTCGCCGAGGCCTGGATCGACTGAGCGAGTCGGCCGATCGATGCTGCACCCGGTAGCGTGCGGCGCGTGTTGGACAGGTTCAAGGGATTCTGGCAGGGCGTCGTGCTCATGCCGTTCGTCAAGCTCTTCATCAAGTGGGGCATCAGCCCGGACACGGTGACGTTCGTCGGCACCGTGGGAGTCAGCGCGGGTGCGCTGATCTTCTACCCGATGGGCGAGCTGTTCATCGGCACGCTGGTGATCACCGCGTTCGTCTTCAGCGACCTCATCGACGGCAAGATGGCGCGCGAGATGGGTCGCGAGTCGACGTTCGGCTCGTTCTGGGACTCCACCCTGGACCGGATCGGCGACGGCGCGATCTTCGGCGGTCTGGCGCTCTACTTCGCCAACACCAGCGAGGGCGACTCCTACCTCTACTTGTGCCTGACGCTCTACTGCCTGGTGATGGGCTCGGTGACCTCCTACGCCCGCGCCAAGGCGGAGTCGCTGGGACTCGACGCCAAGGGCGGCCTGGCCGAGCGTGCCGACCGACTGGTCTCGATCCTGGTGCTGACCGGTCTCGCCGGCCTCTTCGACCTGCCGGTGCTCATCTACGTGACCTTGTGGGTGCTGGCCTTCGCCAACACCTACACCGTGGTGTTCCGGGTGCGGAAGGTCCACCGCCAGGCGGTGGCACGTGACGCGGCTCGCGATGCCGCCGCTGCGGGCGATCCCGGTTCTGCCTCACCCCTCTGAGCGCCGTACGATCACAGGTATGGCACAGACCAACAACGAGACTCAGCACGGCACGACCCGCGTCAAGCGCGGCATGGCAGAAATGCTCAAGGGCGGCGTGATCATGGACGTCGTCACCGCCGAGCAGGCGAAGATCGCCGAGGACGCCGGCGCCGTGGCCGTGATGGCTCTCGAGCGCGTGCCCGCCGACATCCGCGCCCAGGGCGGCGTGAGCCGCGCCAGCGACCCCGACATGATCGACTCGATCATCGACACCGTGTCGATCCCGGTGATGGCCAAGGCCCGCATCGGTCACTTCGTCGAGGCGCAGATCCTTCAGAGCCTCGGCGTCGACTACATCGACGAGTCCGAGGTGCTGACGCCCGCCGACTACGCCAACCACATCGACAAGTGGGCGTTCAACGCTCCCTTCGTGTGTGGTGCCACCAACCTCGGTGAGGCCCTGCGCCGCATCACCGAGGGTGCGGCGATGATCCGCTCCAAGGGCGAGGCCGGCACCGGCGACGTCTCCAACGCCGTCACCCACATGCGCACCATCCTCGGCGAGATCCGTCGTCTCTCGTCGATGTCGCCCGACGAGCTGTACGTCGCGGCCAAGGAGCTCCAGGCTCCCTACGAGCTGGTCGCCGAGGTCGCTTCGGCCGGCACTTTGCCCGTCGTCCTCTTCACCGCCGGTGGCATCGCGACCCCGGCCGACGCCGCGATGATGATGCAGCTCGGCGCCGACGGCGTGTTCGTCGGGTCGGGCATCTTCAAGTCCGGCAACCCCGCGCAGCGCGCCGAGGCGATCGTCAAGGCCACCACGTTCTACGACGACGCCGACATGGTCGCCAAGGTCTCGCGCGGTCTCGGCGAGGCCATGGTCGGCATCAACGTCGACGAGATCCCGCAGCCCCACCGTCTCTCGGAGCGTGGCTGGTAGTCGGCCCGACGGGCGTCCCCGGCCCGTGCGACCGAGCCTGAGCAGTCACGCGCGCCGCGACCCGGTCTCGACCACCGTGGTCGCGGCCGTGGTCGCGGTGGTTGTGACCGTGGCGCTGGTGGCGAGCATCGTGCTCGTCACCGGTCCGTCTGAGTCCCCGGCGACGAGCGGTGACCCGCTGGTCGTCGAGACGACCGGTGGCCTCGCGCGCGGGATCGAGCAGGACGGCGTGCGCACCTGGCGTGGGCTGCCGTACGCCGCCCCGCCGGTCGACGACCTGCGCTGGCGCGCTCCGCAGCCCGCTGCGGAGTGGGACGACGTCCGCGACGCCTCGCGGTTCGGGGCCTCCTGCTTCCAGGCCGGCGCCTACGAGTACGGCGACGCGGTGGTCGCGGCGCGTCCACGAAGCTCCGAGGACTGCCTCTACCTCAACGTGACCCAGCCGGCCGCCGCCCCGGCCGCAGCCGGGTTGCCGGTCATCGTGTGGCTGCACGGCGGGGGTCTCATCCAGGGCAGCGGCTCGACGGTCGACCCGACGGCGCTTGCCGCGCGCGGGGCGGTGATCGTGACGATCAACCACCGCCTGGGCCGGCTCGGCTACTTCGCGCACCCGGCGCTCGAGCAGGACGTCGCCAACCTCGGCCTGCTCGACCAGGTCGAGGCGCTCGAGTGGGTGCGCGACAACGCGGCTCGCTTCGGCGGCGATCCCGACCTGGTGACGGTGATGGGCGGCTCCGCCGGCGCCATCAGCGTCAACGCGCTGATGGTCGCTCCGGCGGCTGACGGCCTCTTCGCCCGAGCGATCTCGCAGTCGGCGACGGGTGACCGAGCCGCCCGCACCCTCGACGACGTACGACGTCAGGGTGCGCGGGACTTCCCGGGCCTGAGTGCCGACGAGCTGCGTGCGCTGCCGGCCTCGGCGCTGCTGTCGTCGACCTTCAACGTGCTGCTCGGTGACGCGCCGATCATTGACGAGGTGCTGCCGGAGTCGGTGGGGGAGGCCTTCGCTCGCGGCCACGAGGCAGCCGTGCCATACCTGGTGGGCACGACCGACGCGGAGTTCTCCGACGGTGACTATCGCGCCGCCGGCACCGATCCCGCTCGGCTCCGCTCGCAGCTCGGTGGGACGGGTCATGACGCCCTGGTCGCAGCCTACGGGCGCCGGGCCTTTCGAAAGCACGCGCTGAACGACCTGGTGTTCCAGGCTCCCGCCGTGGCCCTGGCCCTGCACCATGCCGACCGCGCTCCGACGTTCCGCTACCGCTTCGCTGCGGATCGTGACGGCTCCGGGCACGGCACCGACGTGCCCTACGTGTTCGGTCAGGAAGAGCTGCCGATCCGCAAGGCGCTGGCCCGCGCGATGGGCGACTACTGGGTCGCCTTCGCGAGGCTGGGGGAGCCGCGGGTCGGCGGTCGACCCGGGTGGCCCTCCGCGAGCGGGTCGTCGTACCTCGATCTCGGAGCGGGTGGGCCGAAGCCGGTGGCCCGTGATCCGTGGACGTCGCGGCTGGCTGCGCTCAATGCCGCCGTACCGCTGAGACTCCCGGCGTCAGGGTTCAGCGCAGCTCGGGACAGGTGAGTCCGGCGCGCTCGGCCTCGCTCAGCCGGTCGTAGTCGCCGACGAGGTCGATCGCCCGGCCCGCGGGCGGGTCGGTGTCGAGGTAGGCGCGGAAGTCGTACTGGTCGCGGGCCCAGTAGAGCTGAGGCTCGCCTCCGTTGCTGATCGTGTAGGTGCCCGACGGCTCGCCCATCAGGGCGGTGAGCTCGGCCGGGTCCATGTCGAGGGCGAGATCGCACCACGCGGCGAGCCAGCGCTCGGGGTTGCTGACGCCGGCGTCGCTGGGAGTGGGGGAGCCGGGGGAGTCGTCGGTGCGCGGCACCGACTCCTCCACGACCCAGCGCGTGCGGTTGACGACCATCCGCACGGTCTGGTCGACGTCGGGGAAGTCGACGGCGAGAAAGGCGTCCTCGTCGGTGAGCTGAGTGACCTCGATGCCGAGCGGCTCGTACTCGCGCTCCGGCTGCTCCCACAGCACCGCGACGAAGTCGACGCACGGGTCGCCCAGCGAGGCTCGGTCGAGCAGGATCGCCTCGTAGCGCAGCGCGATCGTGAGGTCGGGGGCGTGCCGCGCGCAGGCGGCCTCGGCGTCCTGCGCCGCGAGGGCGTCGAGCCAGGCGCGGTACGACGCCACTGGCGCGGGCTCGTCGGCGGGTGTGGTCGTGGCGGTCGTTGACGGGACGTCGGAGACGTCGGCCAGGGGTGTCGGGTCATCAGCGCTGACGCCGTCGTCCGTCCCGCACGCCGTCAGGACCCCCACGGTGAGGAGGGCGGCGATGGTCAGTGGGCGGAGCCGAGGGGCAGTGCGCATGGGAGCACTCTGCCGTGTCCGGCTCGCTTGAGGGTTCCTTGAGGATCCCTGGGCCTGATGCTGAGGTCTCCAGAGGCCTGACTTGACTTCTCCGGTGCAGAGTTCTGTTTGTCAAGGAAAATGTGAGCAGACAAGCAGTCCGAGAACGTCTTGGTTCCGAACAGACGGGTACGGGCCCCGTGTCAGGTGCTCCCCCACGCAACACCCACACCGAAGGATCGACATGAACAAGACCATCAAGGGCTCTCTCGCAGCTGGGGCTGCCGCAGTCCTCCTCCTCGGTGGCGCGGGCTCGCTCGCCTACTGGACCGA
>NZ_JAXMNS010000055.1:0-12501 GCF_034670285.1 Nocardioides sp.
TTCGATGAGCTCCATCACGAAGAAGAGCGTGCTGCCCGCGACAGCCGCCGCGATCCGTGGACCCAGGGGGCGCCACGTGCGCGGCAGCGTGATCGCCCCGGTGGGGTCAGAGGCGGCAGGCATGGATGTCGGTGAGCAGGATGCCGCGGGCACCGAGGTCGTAGAGCTGGTCCATCAGGCGCTGCGAACCGTGTCGCGGCACCATCGCCCGCACGGCGTTCCAGCCCTCGCGGGCGAGTGGGGCGATCGTGGGGCTCTCGATGCCCGGGGTGAGGGCGAGGGAGGCGTCGAGGTGCTCCTGGGCGACGTCGTAGTCCATCATCACGTAGCTGCGCGCCACCAGGACGCCCTCGACGCGACGGCGCAGCGACTCGAAGCCGGCCGGAGGCTCGGCGCCCGAGCGGGAGATGAGGACCGCCTCGGACTCCAGGATCGCCTCGCCGAAGACCTCGAGGCCGGCCGCACGCAGCGTCGCCCCGGTCTCGACGACGTCGGCGATCACGTCGGCGACCCCGAGCTGGATGCTGGTCTCGACCGCACCGTCGAGGCGGGTCACCGAGGCCTCGATGCCGCGCTCCTGCAGGTAGTCACGCACGATCCCGACGTACGACGTCGCGATGCGGGTGCCGGCGAGCTGCTCGAGGCTGGTGAACGCGCCCCGGGGGCCGGCGAAGTGGAAGGTGCTGCGACCGAAGCCGAGCGTCAGCGCCTCGTCGGCCTTGGCCCCGGAGTCACGCAGCAGGTCGCGGCCGGTGATGCCGACATCGAGGGTGCCCTCGCCGACGTACAGCGCGATGTCGCGCGGGCGCAGGTAGAAGAACTCGACCCCGTTGTCGGGGTCGAGCAGCGTGAGCTGCTTGGAGTCGTCGCGCTGGCGGTAGCCGGACTCACGGAGGATCTCCGAGGCCGACTGCGACAGCGACCCCTTGTTGGGGATGGCGATACGCAGGGGACGTGGCTGCGAGGCAATCATGGTGGGCCTTCTGGATCGGTGCTGAGTCAGAGGTGGGCGTAGACGTCGTCGAGCTCGATGCCGCTGGCGATCATGAGCACCTGGGCGTGGTAGATCAGCTGGCTGATCTCCTCGGCCGCACGCTCCTTGCCCTCGTGCTCGGCCGCCATCCACGACTCGGCGGCCTCCTCGACCAGCTTCTTGCCGATCGTGTGGACACCGGCGTCGAGCGCGGCGACGGTGCCGGAACCGGCGGGTCGGGTGCGGGCCTTCTCGGACAGCTCGGCCCAGAGCCCTTCGAACGTCTTCACGTGCTCAGCCTACGGTCCCCGCCGGGCACCCCCTCGCGGGGTCGGGCGATTCGCGCTCGGTGGCGGGTGCGCCGGTGGTAGGAATCGCGCATGACCCTCATCGGGCGAGCGCTCGTCGTCGCCGCCATCATGCTCGGCGCAGGCATCGTGGCACCCTCTGTCTCGACACGCCCGGTCGCTGCGGCAGTCGCCGCAGTCGATGTCGAATCGGCGCGGCAGGATCCTGCCTGCAGCCTCGGCACCGGACCCGGGGTCACCGACCGCGCGGTGACCTTGGGCAACGTAGCCGACGTCTCCGGACCGCTGCCGGGCCTGCACCGGTCGGCTCGGCAAGCGGTGGTTGCCTACGTCGCCTACTTCAACGCGTCAGGAGCAACGCTCTGCGGGCGCCGGCTCGAGCTGGAGTCTTACGACTCCCGGATGAGCGTCGAGGCCGACGAGCGGGTCTACGCTCGCGCCTGTCGGAACACCTTTGCGGTGGTGGGGTCGTCGTCGGAGCTCGACTCAGGGGGCGCTCGGCGGACCCAGCGGTGCGGACTGCCCGACCTGCGCGCCGTGGTCTCGACAGCAGCCCGCGCGCGGTGCGGCACCTGCTTCGCGACCCACGCGAACAGCACGGTCCACGTCGCTGCCTCGGTCCCGGACGCCCTGGTGAGGCGGCACCCGAAGGCGTCGCAGAAGGCAGGCATCTTCTACGTCGACATCGGAGGCGCTCGCGAACGAGTCACCACGCAAGCCACGGCCTGGAAGCGGCGAGGCATGCGGGTCCCCGTCGTGCAGTCCATCGACGTCGACGAGCGCGACTACTCGCCGTACGTCGAGCTCATGGCGGAGCAGCGGACCCGCATCGCCTACTTCGACGGCCCGGCGCGCAACGCCGCGCGACTTGCCCGGGCCCTGCAGTCGGCCGACTTCCGACCCGACGTCTTCCTGGTCAGCGCTGCGAGCTACTCGCCCGACTACCTCCAGCGTGCCGGCGACGCAGCAGAGGGCACCCAGGTCGTCGTCGACTTCACTGCGTTCGAGGAGGAGTCGGACTCCTCCGAGCTGGTCGCTTACCGGTCCTGGCTCGAGAAGACCTCGCCCGGGGCCGCGCCGACCGCGGAGGGTGTCTATGCGTGGTCGGCTGCTCGGCTCTTCAGCGAGGTGGCCCACTCACTCGGGGGGCGACTGACCCGCGAACGACTCGTCCGCGCGCTGGAGCGGGTGGACGACTGGACCGGCCGCGGCCTGCACGCGCCTCAGCCGGTCGGCGACCGCACAACCGGGGCGTGCTCGCGCTTCCTGGAGCTCGACCAGGGAGTGTGGGTGCCGGTGGTCCGAGCGTCCTACCGCTGCGGGCGGGTGCTGCGCGTCTCCTGACTGCTCAGGCGCCGTAGACCGGTTCCGGCGTCGGCGCCTCGGCGAGCATCGCGCGCAGCCCGGTGCCCACGTCGGCGGCCTTCCACCGACCGTCGGCAGCTCGCGAGGGACCGTGGGCCCAGCCGTTCTCGACCGTCATCGTCGAGCCGTCGATCTCGATGACGCGACCGGTCACGTCGGCGGCCTCCTCGGAGGCGAGCCAGGCCACGATCGGGGAGTTGTCCTCGGGCACCGCCATCGCGGAGGTGTCGAAGGCACCCTCGGTCATCCGGGTGCGCGCGACGGGCGCGATCGCGTTGACGGTCACGCCGTACCGCCCCATCTCCTGGGCTGCCACGAGCGTGAGACCGGCGATGCCGGCCTTGGCGGTGGAGTAGGTCGCCTGACCGACCGAGCCCTGCATGCCCGCGCCCGAAGAGGTGTTGATGACCCGGGCCGAGCGCTGACGGCCCTCCTTGGCCTCCGCGCGCCAGTAGGCACCGGCATGGCGCAGCGGAGCGAAGTGACCCTTGAGGTGCACCCGGATGACGGAGTCCCACTCCTCCTCGGAGGTGTTGACCAGCATCCGGTCGCGCACGAAGCCGGCGTTGTTGACGAGGATGTCGAGGCCGCCGAAGGTGTCGATCGCCTGACGCACCATGGCCTCGGCCTCGGCGAAGTCGGCGACGTCGGCGCCGTTGGCCACCGCCTCTCCCCCGGCCTCGCGGATCAGCGCGACGACCTCGTCGGCGGGCGACTCAGCTCCCCCGTCCAGCTCGCCCCCCAGCGAGACGCCGTAGTCGTTGACCACGATCTTGGCGCCGTGGGAGGCGAGCTCGAGGGCGTGGGCGCGGCCGATTCCGCGGCCGGCTCCGGTGATGATCGCGACGCGACCTGCCAACAGATCAGACACAGCGTTTCTCCTTGGGGTGAGGTGGATCAGACGTGCAGGAACACGGGCGGCTCGCCGCCGCCGTCGCAGCCGACGCGCGCGCCGGAGACGTAGGAGGCCAGGTCGCTGGCCAGGAAGACGGCCACGCGGCCGACCTCGACGGGCTGCGCCATCCGTCCGAGCGGGATGGTCCTCTCGATCGCGGCGACGCGGTCGTCGCTGCCGTAGTGGTCGTCGGTGTTCTCGGTGCGGCACAACCCGACGTCCACGGCGTTGACACGCACCTTGGGCTCCATCGCGAGCGAACGGGTGAGCGAGTCGAGCCCGGCCTTGGCCGCGCCGTACGCCGCGACGGTCGGCGACGCGCGGTGCGCCGAGATCGAGGAGATGTTGACGATCGAGCCACCGCTCTCCTGACGCTGCATCACCGCGTTGGCCGTCTGGGAGACCGCGAGCGGGCTCAGCAGGTTGAGCCCGACGATCTTGTCGTGGAAGCGCGGTGAGGCGGTGGCGGCGTCGGTGGCGGGGGCTCCCCCGGCGTTGTTGACCAGCACGTCCAGGCGCCCGTGGGTCGCCACGATCTCCTCGACCATCGACGTCACCGCGTCGGGGTCGCGCACGTCGCAGACCCGGTGCTCGGCGCCGTCCACCGTGGGTGACTCCGAGCGCGCACACGTGACGACCGTCGCGCCGGCGTCGAGGAAGGCCTGCGTGATGCCCAGACCGATGCCCTTGGAGCCACCGGTGACGAGCACGACGCGGCCGGAGAGGTCGAGTACGAGAGCCATGGCTGGTACTCTACCAAGCAAGTGCTTGGTTGGGCGTCGCCGCCCGGCCCCTCGACCTCAGGAGCCCGATGACGATCACCTCAGAACTGCGCAGCGACGGGATCCGCGTCGTGACGATGGAGCACCCGCCGGTGAACGCGCTGACCGTGCAGGGCTGGTACGACGTCGCCGCCGCGCTCGACGAAGCCGGCACCGACCTGGACACCAAGGTCGTGATCCTGCGGGCCGAGGGCCGGGGCTTCAACGCCGGCGTCGACATCAAGGAGATGCAGAACACCACCGGTTTCGACGCCCTGATCGGCGCCAACAAGGGCTGTTTCGCCGCCTTCAAGGCCGTCTACGAGTGCGCCGTGCCCGTGATCGCCGCCGTCAACGGCTTCTGCGTGGGCGGCGGAGTCGGCCTGGTCGGCAACGCCGACTGCATCGTGGCCAGCGACGACGCGTTCTTCGGCGTGCCGGAGGTCAAGCAGGGCGCCCTCGGCGCGGCGACCCACATGGCGCGCCTGGTGCCGCAGCACATGATGCGCACCCTCTACTTCACCTCGCGCACGATCAAGGCCGCCGATCTCGTGCAGTTCGGCTCGGTGCTCGAGGTCGTGCCGCGCGCCGAGCTCGACGAGGCCGCACTGCGGGTCGCCCGCGACATCGCAGCCCAGGACACCCGCGTCATCCGGGCCGCGAAGGAGTGCCTCAACGGCATCGACCCGATCGACGTCAACAAGAGTTACCGGTTCGAGCAGGGCTTCACGATGGAGCTCAACCTGATGGGCGTCGCCGACGAGCTGCGCGACGAGTTCGCCGGCACCGACAAGTCAACGAAGGGCAAGCCATGAGCTCCGCACGCAAGGGACCCCGCGACAAGCGGATGAGCATCGACGAGGTCGTCGCCGAGCTGAGCGACGGGATGACCGTCGGGATCGGCGGCTGGGGCCCGCGGCGCAAGCCGATGGCGCTGGTGCGCGCGATCCTGCGCTCCGACCTCAAGGACCTCACGATCGTGAGCTGGGGCGGCGCCGACGTCGGCCTGCTGGTGCGCGCGGGCAAGGTGCGCAAGCTGGTCTACGCCTTCGTGTCGCTCGACTCGATCCCCCTCGAGCCCAACTTCGCCAAGGCCCGCCAGGACGGCACCATCCCCGAGATCGTCGAGCTCGACGAGGGCATGTTCCAGACCGGTCTGCGCGCGGCGGCCGAGCGTCTGCCGTTCCTGCCGATGCGCGCGGGCCTCGGGTCCGACGTCCTGGTCAACAACCCCGACATCAAGACGATCACCAGCCCTTACGACGACGGGGCCGGCTTCGAGGACCTCGTCGCCGTCCCGGCGCTGCGGCTCGACGTCGCCCTGGTGCACCTCAACCGTGCCGACTGCCACGGCAACGCGACGTACCTCGGTCCCGACCCCTACTTCGACGACCTCTTCGCGATGGCAGCCGACCGGACCTACGTGTCGGTCGAGCAGGTCGTCGACACCGCCGGCCTGACCGTCGACACGCCCGTGCAGCGCCTCCTGCTCAGCCGGATGATGGTCAGCGGCGTCGTCGAGACCCCCCACGGGGCCCACTTCACCACCTGCACGCCCGACTACGAGCGCGACGAGAAGTTCCAGAAGGCCTACGCCGCTGCCGCCTCGGGCTCCGACGACGACTGGTCGGCGTTCGAGGCGCGTTTCCTCGCCGGCGACGAGGCTGCCTATCAGGCCGCCGTCGCCGAGTTCACCGCCGAGCAGGGAGCAACCCGATGACCGACTACACCCGCGCCGACGTGTGCGCCGCCGCCATCGCCGACTCGTTCAAGGACGACGGCGAGATCTTCGCCAGCCCGATGGGCATGCTGCCGATGCTCGGCGTGCGCCTGGCCAAGCTGACGTCGAACCCCGACCTGGTGATCTCCGACGGCGAGTCGTTGTTCCTGGCCGGGGTGCCGCCGTTGTTCGCCAAGGCCGAGGTTGTGGAGGGCTGGATCCCGTTCCGCAAGGTCTTCGACGTCGTTGCCTACGGCAAGCGGCACGTGATGATGGGCGCCACCCAGGTCGACCGCGACGGCAACCAGAACATCTCCGCGATCGGTGACTTCGACCGGCCCAAGCGCCAGCTCCTCGGCTCGCGCGGGGCGCCGGGCAACACCGCCAACAACCGCACGTCCTACTGGGTGCCCAAGCACTCCTCGCGGGTCTTCGTCGAGCAGGTCGACATCGTGACGGGCGTCGGCCCGAAGCGCGCGGCCGCAGCCGGCGTGGGTGCCTCGCGCTACAACGACATCCACCGGATCGTCAGCAACCTGGGCGTCTTCGACGTCAACGGCCCCGACCGCACGGTACGCCTGCTCTCGGTGCACCCCGGCGTCACGACCGACGAGGTGCAGGCCGCCACCGGCTTCGACCTCGGCGACCTGAGCGAGGTCCCCGTCACCCGCGAGCCGACCCTCGAGGAGCTCGTGATCATCCGCGAGGTGCTCGACCCCAAGAGCCTGCGCCACCGCGAGGTGCCCGAGCCGAAGGTCGAGGAGACCACGCCATGATCGAGCAGCAGCTGAAGACGCCGTTCACCGAGCTCGTCGGCGTCAAGCACCCGATCGTGCAGACGGGCATGGGCTGGGTCTCCGGGCCACGCCTCGTCTGCGGGACGGCGAACGCCGGCGGCCTGGGCATCCTGGCCAGCGCGACGATGACCTACGAAGAGCTCGAGCGGGCGATCGTCGACACCAAGTCGCGCACCCAGAACCCGTTCGGCGTCAACATGCGCGCCGATGCCGGGGACGCCGGTGACCGCTGCGACCTGCTGATCAAGCACGGCGTCAAGGTGGCATCGTTCGCCCTGGCCCCCAAGCCCGACCTGATCAAGAAGCTCAAGGACCACGGGATCGTGGTGATGCCCTCGATCGGGGCCGCCAAGCACGCGGTCAAGGTGGCGTCCTGGGGTGCCGACGCGGTGATGGTGCAGGGCGGCGAGGGCGGCGGCCACACCGGACCGGTGCCCACCACGCTGCTGCTCCCCACGGTGCTGGACGCCGTGGACCTGCCGGTGATCGCCGCGGGTGGCTTCTTCGACGGTCGCGGCCTCGCCGCCGCGCTCTCCTACGGCGCCGCGGGTGTCGGGATGGGGACGCGCTTCCTGCTCACCCAGGACTCCGCGGTGCCGCAGGCGGTCAAGGACCTCTACCTCAGCCACGGGCTCACCGACACCGTCGTCACCGCCAAGGTCGACGGCATGCCGCACCGGATGCTGCGCACCGACCTCGTCGAGTCGCTCGAGGGCACCAGCGCCGTCAAGCGCCTGGGTCCGACGATGCGACGGACCCTGGAGTTCAAGAGGGACTCCGGGATGAGCTGGCTCGACCTCGCCAAGGACGGTCGGGCGATGAAGAAGACCCAGGGGCGCTCGCTCGGGCAGATGGCGCTGGCCGCGAATACCCCGGTGATGCTCAAGGCCGGTCTGGTCGAGGGCGACACCTCGGCCGGCGTGCTGGCCTCGGGTCAGGTCGTGGGCGTGATCGACGACCTGCCGACGTGCGAGGAGCTCATCGACCGGATGGTGCTGCTGGCCGTCGAGGAGCTGCGGCGTGGAGCGTCGTACGTCGTGTGACGTGCGCACGTAGAATTCAGCCATGACCCAGGAGAGCGCACCTCGTCGGGCAAAGCACCTGATGGACCCCGATGCTCCACGTCAGCGCTCCACCCCCGAGGACCTCGAGCGGCTCGCTCACGTGCAGCGCACGGTGATGTCGGTGCTGGTCGCCACCACGATCTTCCACCTGTCGGTGGGGCTGGTGATCGGGGCGTTCTTCATCGAGGACACCGAGCGGGTCGCCCAGGTGGGTCTGTGCGTCCTGGGTGGGCTCTTCGGCGTCCTGGCCGTGATCTCGGCCTACCTCATCCACCGCAAGCCGATCAACGCCACTCGGGCCGCGACCGCCGTCGCCGTCGGGTTCCTGCCCACGGTCGTCGGGCTGTACATCGTCTTCCGCTGACCCTGTCGGGTGGGAGTCGCCCGCCGTTCACCGGCCCGTCGCCCGGTGCTGCTCGAGTGCACCTCGTGTGCGACGACCACTCCCCCCACGACCACCTGACCCCCCACACCCACCCCGAGCCGCCGCCCGGCCTGAGCCGACGAGCGTTGGCTGCCGCCGGGCCGGGGCTGCTGATCGCGGGTGCGCTGGGCGGCTCGACCGGGGCGATCGCGCCGGGGACGGCCTGGGGCAGCACCACCCGCCCGAAGGTCGGCGCCGCGCGACGCTCACGCCTGACCAGGGGCACCACGCTGCTCCACGCGGACATGCACAACCACACCCTGCTCTCCGACGGCGACGGTGACCCGCGCCGGGCCTTCGCCTCGATGCGCAGCGCGGGCCTCGACGTCGCCGCACTCACCGACCACGCCACGGTCTCGGACAACCTGCTCGGTGACGTGCTCGCCGGCATCCTGCCGCCGGAGTACAAGGGCATCGGCGGGATCACCCAGGGTGACTGGGCGCGCACCGGCCGACTCGCCGACGCCGCCAACCGGGACGGTCGCTTCACCGCCATCCGCGGCTTCGAGTGGTCCGAGCCGATGATCGGCCACGTCAACGTGTGGTTCACCGAGCACTACGTCGACGTGCTGCAGGCCGGCCTGATGCAGCCGCTGCTGCAGTGGTTGCGCCACGAGCCCGGCCTCGTGCTCGACGGCGGCCGGGGCGGACTCGCCGGCTTCAACCACCCCGGGCGGGAGCCCGGACGCTTCCAGGAGTTCACCTACGACCCGCGCGCGCGCAAGCAGATGGTCTCCCTCGAGCTCTTCAACCGCGAGGACGACTACCTCTTCGAAGGTCATGGCGACGGGCTGTCCTCACCGCTGGTGGCCTGCCTCGGGGCCGGGTGGCAGACAGGGATCCTCGGCGTCACCGACGAGCACGGCACCGACTGGGGCTTCCCGGAGGGCAAGGGACGCACCGGACTCTGGGTCAAGGAGCACACGCGTGCCGGAGTCAAGGAGGCGATGCGCAAGCGGCGGTTCTTCGCCACCCGCACCTCGGGCCTGCGGGTCGACGCCACGGCCCAGTCGCTGAGCTCCGGCGGCAGCCCGGCGCGCATGGGCCGGCCGTTGCAGCACCGGCGCGGGCCCGTGCGGTTCCGCCTCGACCTGGCCCGCGACCGGTCCTGGCTCGGCCGCGAGCTCGAGGTGCAGGTGCTGCGCCCGGGCAACGGCGTGCCCGAGGTCGCCGACGTGGTGCCGTTCCGGGTCGGCCCGGTCGTCGACTTCAAGGTGCCGATCCGCTACGGCCAGGGCGACTGGATCTGCGTGCGGATCGCCGACCCGACCCAGCCCAACGCGACCCCCGGACCCGAGCGCCACCCGTGCAACAACCTCGCGATCGCCTATACCAGCCCGTGGTGGCTCGACCCCGAAGTCTGACCGCACAGCCGGCGCAGGTTCAGAGGCGTTCGATGATGGTGACGTTGGCCTGACCGCCGCCCTCGCACATGGTCTGCAGGCCGTAACGGCCGCCGGTGCGCTCGAGCTCGTTGAGCAGGGTCGTCATCAGGCGGGTGCCGGTGGCGCCGATGGGGTGGCCCAGGGCGATGCCGCCGCCGTTGACGTTGACCTTGTCGTGTGGCGCCCCGGTCTCCTTCATCCAGGCCAGGACGACTGAGGCGAAGGCCTCGTTGCACTCGAAGAGGTCGATGTCGTCGATGCTCAGCCCGGTCTTCTCCAGTGCGTGCGCGGTGGCACGGATCGGTCCGGTGAGCATCCACACCGGGTCGTCGCCGCGCACCGAGAGGTGGTGCACCCGGGCGCGCGGGGTGAGACCGTGCTCGGCGACCGCCGAGGCCGAGGCGAGGAGCATCGCGCTGGAGGCGTCGCAGATCTGCGAGGCGACCGCGGCGGTGATGCGCCCACCCGGGGCGAGCGGCTGGAGCCCGGCCATCTTCTCCAGCGAGGTCTCGCGGGGGCACTGGTCGGTGTCGAAGACCGTGCCGTCGGCCAGGGTGACCGGCGCGATCTCGTTGACGAAGCGCCCCTCGGCGATCGCCGTCCGGGCGCGGTCGTGCGAGGCCAGGGCGAAGGCCTCCATGTCCTCGCGGGAGATGTCCCACTTCTCGGCGATCATCTCGGCGGAGTTGAACTGCGAGACCTCGACGTCGCCGTAGCGCGCCTGCCAACCGGGCGACTCGGCGAACGGCGTCGTGAAGCCGTACTGCTGCCCCACCAGCATCGCCGCCGAGATCGGGATGGCCGACATGTTCTGCAGGCCGCCGGCGACCACGAGGTCCTGGGTGCCCGACAGCACGCCCTGGGCAGCGAAGTGAACCGCCTGCTGCGACGACCCGCACTGGCGGTCGATGGTCACGCCCGGCACGTGGTCGGGAAGGCCCGCCACAAGCCACGCCGAGCGGGCGACGTCGCCGGCCTGGGAGCCGATCGTGTCGCAGCAGCCCATGATCACGTCGTCGACGGCGCCGGGGTCGACGCCCGTACGCGCCATGAGCGCGGCCAGCGTGTGGGCGCCGAGGTCGGCGGAGTGCATCGAGGCCAGGGCTCCCCCGCGCTTGCCGACCGGCGTGCGGACGGCGTCGATGATGTAGGCCTCGTGGGGGCTAGACATGGGGGTCTCCGTTCGTGGACTGCGCGATTCCGTCGAGCAGGATGGTCAGGTACTGGCGGGCGACGACGTCGTGCGACTGCTTGCCGCCGGGGCGGTACCAGGCGACCGCGACCCAGACCGTGTCGCGGATGAAGCGGTAGGTGAGCTCGATGTCGAGGTCGGGACGCAGCGCGCCGGAGCGCACGCCGTCCTTGAGGAGCGTGATCCAGACCTCGCGCGACTGGGCGTTGCGCTCGGCGAGGTAGCCGAAGCGGTCGAACGCCCCGAGGTAGCCCGCATCGTTCTGGAAGATCGCCACCTCGTCGCGGTGCTGGTCGATCGCCGCGAACGACACCGTGACGGCCCGCTCGAGCTTGGTACGGGCGTCGTCGTCGCTGCGCAGGATCTCGTCGTACTGGCCGAAGAGCTCGGCCTGGAAGGTCGAGAGGATCTCGTCGACCATCGACTCCTTGGAGTCGAAGTGGTGGTAGAGGCTGCCCGACAGGATGCCTGCGGCGTCGGCGATGTCGCGCACCGTGGTGTTGGTGAAGCCCTTGCGCGCGAACAGCTCGGCGGCGATCGCCAGCAGCTCGCTGCGACGGTTCGGAGTGGCGCTCATCAGGCCTGCTGGCTGCTGACGGCCACGACCTCGCCGGTCATGTAGGAGGCGTAGTCGCTGGCCAGCATCACCATCACGTTGGCGATCTCCCACGGCTCGGCGGCGCGGCCGAAAGCCTCGCGCTGCTTGAGCTCGGCGAGCAGCTCGTCGGAGGTGACCTTGGCGAGGAACGGGTGCATCGCCAGGCTCGGGCTGACCGCGTTGACGCGGATGCCGTGCGGGGCCAGGTCGATCGCGCTGCAGCGGGTCAGCGCCATGACACCGGCCTTGGCCGCGGCGTAGTGCGCCTGGCCCTCCTGGGCGCGCCAGCCGATGACCGAGGCGTTGTTGACGATGACGCCCTTGCGCCCCGAGGCGACGAAGCGCTGCCCCGCGGCTCGCACGCACCGGAACGTGCCGGTGAGCGTGATGTCGAGGACCTTGAGCCACTGCTCGTCGGTCATCTCCAGCACGCTCGCGGTGCCGCCGAGACCGGCGTTGTTGATCATGATGTCGACCCCGCCGACCTCCTCGGCCAGATCGAGCAACGCGCCGACCTGGGCCTCGTCGGTCACGTCGCACACCATCTGACGCACGCGCTCGGCGCCGAACTCGGCGGCGAGCGTCTCCTCGGCCTCGGCGAGACGTCGGGCGTGGGTGTCGGAGAAGACGACCGCCTTGGCCCCCTCCTCGAGGACGCGTCGTACGACGGCCGCGCCGATGCCGGCGCCCGCGGCGGCGGTGACCACCACGACCTTGCCGCGCAGCAGGTCGTGCCCGGGCACGTAGTCGGGTGCGGGCTGCTCGGGTCGGTGGGAGGTCATCTAGGCGCCCTTCGGTTCGCGGGGAAGACCGAGCACTCGCTCGGCCAGGATGTTCTTCTGGACCTCGTCGCTGCCGCCGTAGATGGTGTCGGCGCGCGAGAAGAGGAAGAGTCGTTGCCACTCGTCGAGCTCGTAGCCCGGCCCGGCGGTGAGCAGGCCGCTCGGGCCGGCGACCTGCATGGCCACCTCCCCGAGGCGGCGGTGCCAGTTGGCCCACACCAGCTTGAAGATCGAGCC
>NZ_JAXMNS010000056.1:0-12356 GCF_034670285.1 Nocardioides sp.
CGTCTTCGTCATCTTCGTCGTCATCTTCGTCGTCGTCGTTGAGCAGACCCTGCTTGCGCAGCACCTTGCGGTCATCCAGCGCCTGGATATGGAGGTGCGGACGGCGTACGCCGTCCTGCGCGACAGCGTGTGAGCGCGCGCGCTGGTGTCAGCGGCGGCGAGCGGGCGTGGTCGAACGAACGCCTCCGGATGCTCGGCCGTGGTCCAGTGCGAGGATGCACGAATGAGCTGGGGAGATGTCTGGGTCAACGGTGACAAGGTCCGACCCGGGATCGACGCTGACGGGCCACGGGCGCCGTGGATCCCGGCCGGTGTCATCTCGTCGGAGGAGCGCGCGTTCGTCGAGGCGACGCAGTCGTTGCGCCGGACCCGCGGCGCGCACGCCCGCGCGGTCGAGTTCGACCTCCAGATCACCTCGTCGGCCGTGGGCAGGGAGCGCTCGGTCACAGGAAAGCCGGTCGTCGGCTTCGAGCCGGACGGGCTGTGGCTGGCAGTGGACGTGACCCCGGCGGGGAGCCTCGCGGAGGAGGCTCGCTTCGTGGTCTTCGCCCAGCGGGTGCACGTCGTCGCCGGAGCCCGACGGGCCGCCGTGCGTGGAGCGAAGGGTGGCCCGCGAGCGACCATCACGCTTCGCGGCCGCGCGCGGTCGCGTGAGAGCGCCCTCGAGTGGGGCTACCGGGCGGGCCAGGACTGATCGAGGGAGTCGGCGGCACGCCGCCGCCTGGATCCGACGGCTCTGCCGACCCACAAGACGGGGCTCAAGACGGGGCTCAAGACTGGGCTCAGGACTGGGCCCAAGACGGGGCGCACCGGCGGGTGCGCGCCACAGGTGGTGCGCCTGGTCGTCGAGGCCGACGGACGTCGAAGGTGTAGCCGGGCCGGCCCGGGGGATCATCACCCCATGAACCTCTCTCGGGTCGCGGTCGGTGCACTCACCTGCCTCGTGCTGGCTGGGTGTGGGGACTCCACCGCGGGTCCCTCGGAGGCGCCGTTCACCCTGCCCGTCGGGTCGACCGAGTGGGACGTCGGCGCGCCGGCGTGGTTCCACGTCGACACCCTGCACGTGGGGGAGGAGACGGTCCGGCTCGGCAAGGGCGTCGACGAGTTCGTGCTCGGGGCCACCGGCGTCTACTGGGTGCGCAGCGGGGTCCTGATGTTCACCGACGCCGAGGGCGCCAGCCAGGAGGTCGCCGACGTGGGGTGGACGAACCTCGCGGTGTCGGCCGACCGGTCGGTGCTCGCGACCGTCGACCAGTCGCACGGACCGACCGACCGCTACGGGACCCGCGTGATCCAGCTGGCGGTGTTCGACACCACCACGGGCGAGCAGCTCTACCGCACGCCCGACGAGGAGCCGGACCGCGGCGACGACCTGGCCGACCTCTACAGCGAGACCATGCCGCTGCTCGACGGGGTGAGCGACGAGCGCGCTTTCTTTGACGACGCCACGATCGATCTCGCAGACGGGTCCGCGACGCCGCTCAGCCTCGACGACGAGCGCGTCGAGTTCTACGAGGGCTACGCCGAGACGTTGTTCCACGACGGCTACCGGGTGAACCTCCGCGTTGACGGCGCGCGCCGCATGCTCGCTGAGTCCTCCGCCCATGGCACGGGGCTGCTCTCACCCGACCGGAGCACGATCTTCGACACCACCCACTGGCCCACCGACGCTGTCGCCTATGACGCCACCACGGGACGACGACGCGCGATCGACGCCCCCTGGGAGCACTTCACGCTGGCCGGGTGGAGCGACGAGGACACGTTCTTCGGCGTCGCGGAGCAGATCGACGAGAACCAGGACAACGTGCTGCAGGCCCAGCAGGTCGTCACCTGCAAGCTGCGGACGCTGGCATGTACGCCGGCGAGCCCCGTCATCGCGGTCGAGGCAGCCGGCGAGCGCCGGCCCACCACCTTCCTCCTCGAAGGCAGCCGCTATCCGTACTGAGCACGCGCCACTCACCTGCAGGTGCGAGCCGGGGGCCGGCGGGCTCGTCTAGGTTGGGCGCCGTGACCCCTGCTGCCTTGACCCTGCCTACCGCCGAGCACGCCGAGGAGTGGGTGCGCACGCGCGCCCAGGAGGGGATCGCCGCTGCCGACGAGCTGATCGGCGGCCTGCGCGAGACCCCGCCGACCGAAGCGCTCGCAGCGCTCCGCATCTGGGACGAGGCCGCGCTCCGGCTCGGCAATGTCGCCGCGATGGGTTCGCTCTACGGCAACGTGCACCCCGACGAGTCGGTGCGCTCGGCGGCCGAGAAGGCCGAGCAGGACGTGATGCGTCTGCTCACCGAGCTGAGCCTCGACCGGGGCCTCTACGAGGTCTTCTCCGGCCTCGACGCCTCGGGCCTCGACGAGCAGGCCTCCCGCCTGATGACCAAGGTGCTCGCCGACTTCACCCGCGCCGGCGTCGACCAGGACGACGAGACCCGCGCCCGGATCACCGCGATCAGCGAGCGACTCACCGAGATCGACCAGGAGTTCGGCAAGGTCATTCGCGACGACGTGCGCAGCATCCGCGTCGCGCCGGAGCGCCTCGCCGGGCTCCCGCAGGACTTCCTCGACGCCCACCCCGTCGACGACGAGGGCCTGGTCACCGTCACGACCGACTACCCCGACGCCGTCCCGACCCGGATGTTCGCCCACGACCAGGACGTCCGTCGCGATATGACGCTGGCCTTCCTCGACCGCGGCTGGCCGGCCACCGACCCGCTGCTGCGTGAGATGTTCGACCTGCGCCACGAGCTCGCCGGCCTCGTCGGCTACTCCGACTGGGCGGCCTACGACGCCGACGTGAAGATGATCAAGGAAGGTCCGGCGATCCCGGCCTTCATCGACAAGATCTCCGACGCCGCAGCCGGCCCGATGGAGCGCGACCTCGCGATCCTCCTCGAGCGCTACCGCGCCGACCACCCCGACGCCGAGCGGGTGCTCAACTTCGACGCCTCCTACTACGAAGAGCTCGTCCGCAAGGAGCAGTACGACGTCGACTCGCAGCGGGTGCGCACCTACTTCGCCTTCGACAAGGTGCGCCAGGGGCTCCTCGAGGTCACCGGTCGACTCTTCGGGCTCCGCTACGACCGCGTCACCGACGCCAACGTGTGGGACCCCGACGTCGCGGCGTACGACGTCGTCGACCTCACCGACGAGGACGCGTTCCTGGGTCGCATCTACCTCGACCTGCACCCGCGGGCCGGCAAGTACAAGCACGCGGCGCAGTTCACCCTCGCCGACGGCGTCGCCGGGCGCCAGCTGCCCGAGGGTGTGCTGGTCTGCAACTTCTCGCGCGGGCTGATGGAGCACGACGACGTGGTGACGCTCTTCCACGAGTTCGGCCACCTCGTCCACCACGTGCTCGGCGGCCACGTCGAGTGGGCGCGCTTCGCCGGCGTCGCCACCGAGTGGGACTTCGTCGAGGCGCCCTCGCAGATGCTCGAGGAGTGGGCCTGGGACGCCGACATCCTCAGCAGCTTTGCCACCGACGAGGCCGGCGAGCCGATCCCGACCGACTTGGTCGAGGCGATGCGCCGCAGTGACGACTTCGGCAAGGGCTACACCGCGCGCGTGCAGATGTTCTACGCCGCGATGTCCTACTACTTCCACGTCGAGCGCCCCGACGACCTGACCGCCCGAATGGTCGAGCTCCAGGAGCAGTACTCCGCGTGGCCCTACCTCGAGGGCACCCACATGTTCGCCAGCTTCGGTCACCTCGGCGGCTACAGCTCGGGCTACTACACCTACATGTGGTCGTTGGTGATCGCCAAGGACCTGTTCAGCGCCTTCGACACCGGCGACCTCTTCGACGCCGCCGGCACCGGGGTGGCCCGGCGCTACCGCGACCGGGTGCTCGCCCCGGGTGGCTCGAAGGACGCCGCCGACCTCGTCGCGGACTTCCTCGGGAGGCCCTACACCTTTGACGCCTACGCCGCGTGGCTGGCCGACTGAGGGTGGTCCAGACCTCCAAAAAATAAAAAGCACGACTGACGTCTAAGTCCTCCCGGCCCGGGTACGGGCCAGCCAGCGTGTTCTTGAACACGCTCTTTGGCCCGGCTTCTCCGGGTCGTAGCCCTTCGGGGCCATCGAAACCGTGGGGGTGAAGATGCTGACGTCAGTAGTGCATCCTTCCCTGCCCGCGCGTTCAGCCGGCTCAGGCGCGCACGGCGTGTCGCTCCCGACGGGTGCGGTGTGATGACGGTGTCCGAGGTGGAGCTGACCGACGAGTTCGTCGATGCCCTCGTTCGTGACGAGTCCGTGGAGCAGGGTCTGCGCCAGCTGCGCGCCACCGTCCAGGTCGACCGGGCGGCTCTCGAGCGACTGGTCTCCCGCGCCGAGGACCTCCTGCACGTCGCCCCGGCGTCGGCCGAGCGACTGTGCGAGCTGGTCATGGCCTCCGACGACGTCCCCGGCCGTTCTGCGGCCGCCGCTCGCGCGCAGTACGCCTGGGCTCGGGTGTGTGCCGAGCGCGGCGAGCTCGAGCGTGCACTCCAGCTGATCGCCGCAGCGCGAGCCGCGCTCCTCGAGGTCAACGACGAGCTGGGTGCCTTGCGCACCGACCTGGGCCGCATGCAGGTGCTCGACGACCTCGGTCGTCACGGCGCCGCTGTCGAGGTCGGCGAGGGTGTCCTCGCCGCGCTCGAGGCGCTGCCGGTGCCGGTCGAGCGCAGGGTCGAGCGCGACACCGTGCGAGCCGCGGCCCTCTGCAACGTCGGCGTCGCCCACAGCTTCACCGGCTTCCACGAGCGCTCGTTGGAGTGCTACTCCGCCTCCGAGTCGGCCTACACCGCTCTCGGCCTGTCGGTGCAGGTAGCCCAGCAGCGCGCCAACCGGGGCATCGAGCTCCTGGCGCTCGGCCGCGCCCGGGAGGCGGTCGAGTGCCTGGCGTCGGCCCGCGCGGCGTTCGAAGCGGACGGCGACCGGCTCTGGGCGGCCAAGTGCGCCGTCAACCTCGCCGAGGCCTTCCACCAGCTGGGATCGCTCGTCGAGGCCCTCACCGTGCTCGAGGAGTCGCGCACGACCCTCGCCGAGCTCGGCGCCCACGCCGAGGAGGTCCGGGCCGGTCTGGAGACCGGTCGCGCCTACCTCGCCGCCGGGTTGTACGCCGAAGCCCGCTCGGCGTGTGTCGAGGCAGCGCTGCGGGCCGACGAGCACGACCTGCGCCACGACGCGGGATACGCCAGCTTCACCCTGGCCCTCGCGATGATCGGTCTCGACGACCTCGACGGGGCCGCAACCGAGCTTCGCCGCGCCGAGCGTCTCTTCACCGAGACCGACGACCGCCAGTACCTCGCCCGCGTGCAGCTCACGCAGGCCGAGCTTGCCGTGCTGCGCGAGGACGTCGAGCTCGCAAGCACGATCCTGCACGAGGCCATGACGGCCCTGGAGGCCGGCCGGTGGCAGATCCCGCTCGCCTCGGCGCGACTGCTGGAGTCCGACCTCGCGCCCTCGATGTCGCGGCGCTCGGCGCTGCTCGTTGCGCTGGGTCCGCTGGTGCACGACCTCGGCATCCCCGAGCTCCGCCACGCCTACGACCTCCGGCTGGCGCGGGTCTCGATCGAGCAGGGTCGCGTCGACGAGGCCGAGACAGCGCTGCGACGGGCGGTCGAGCTGGTGGAGT
This sequence comes from Nocardioides sp., assembly GCF_034670285.1. Lineage (GTDB taxonomy): Bacteria > Actinomycetota > Actinomycetes > Propionibacteriales > Nocardioidaceae > Nocardioides. The sequence continues at coordinate 5,609 of NZ_JAXMNS010000056.1, forward strand.
CGCGCGGGGCCTCGCTGGGCGACCCGCAGCTGCGCATCGCCTTCCGTTCCGACCGGGTCGCCGCGCACGACGCCCTGATCGACCTGCTGGCGCGACGCGGCACCTCCGAGGACGTCGAGGAGGCCTGCCGCCTCAGTGACCTCGCCAAGGCTCAGACCCTGCTCGACCTCACCGGCGGCACCGTCGGGTCCGAGGCGGGTGCGATCGATCGTGCCGCCGTCGCGACCGCCGCCCCCGCCGGTGGCGAGCTCCAGCAGCTGCGCAGCGACCTCAACGCCACCTACACGGCCCTGCAGACCGCCGAGGAGGCCAGCCGCCGCGCGCTCCTGCGTGAGCGGGCCGGCTGCCTCGAGGACGAGCTGGCCGCCCTGCGACTGCGAGCCTCGGTCGCCACGACCTCCGGCGGCGCGGTCTCCCTGGCGTCGCGCTCGACAATGGGCGACCAGCAGCGATGGAGCTGGATCCTCCAGGAGTCGCGCACCGGCCGACCGGTCGTGCACTTCCACGTGCTCAGCAACGACGTGCTGGTCTTCGTGATCGTCGACGGGCAGGTGCACCTGCGACGCCTGGTCGACGTGATGCCCGACATCACCCGCTGCCTCGATGCCCTGGTCGCCCAGTGGAGCCGTTTCGCCATCGGCGCGGTCTTCGTCCGCCGTCACGCCCACGCACTCACCGAGACGACCGTGGCCGTGCTGACCGCCCTGCACGCCCTGGTCCTCAAGCCGGTGCAGCACCTGCTCGAGGCCACGCGCGTCGACGAGCTCGTGGTCGTCCCGCACCGGCAGCTCCAGCGCGTGCCGTTCCACGCCCTGCACGACGGCGAGATCCACCTCGCCGAACAGTGGGCGGTCACGCTCAGCCCCACCCTCCCGCGCCGGGCCACCCAGCCGCCGCGCCCGCTCGTCGGGATGCTCGCCCTGGCGGTGCCCGACGACCTCGGTCCCCAGATCAGCGACGAGGCACAGTTCCTCAGCAACCGGCAGGACTCCTTCGTGCTCCGCGGTGCCGAGGCGAGCAGCGAGGCCCTCGCCGCGCACGTGCCCGGCCCCGAGCGCGTCCACCTCGCCTGCCACGGGCTCTACCGGCCCGACAACCCGCTGTTCTCGGCCCTCAAGCTGGGCGACGGCTGGCTCACGTCGGCCGACGTCCTCGACCTCGACCTCGGCGGCGCCCTGGTGGTGCTGAGTGCCTGTGAGTCGGGTCGGATGTCGGTGCGGACCGCCGAGCCGGTCGGGCTCGCGTGGGCCTTCCTCGCTGCCGGCGCCTCGGGCGTCATCGTCAGCCAGTGGCTCGTGGACGACGCCGTGACGGTCGCCGTCATGCGCGCGCTGCACGCTCACCTCGACGCCGGTACGCCGACGGCGGAGGCGCTGCGACTGGCGCAGCTCGACGTCGCCATCGACCACTCCCACCCCTACTACTGGGCTCCCTTCGTCTACGTCGCCGGCGCGGCGGCGTACGAGCTCAGCGAAGCCGACAGCGCGCCGCAGACCACGGACGGGATCCTCTGATGACAACTTCGACGGCAAGGACCGACGAGATGGGCTCCGCGCTCACCGACGCCGAGCTCCTCGCAGCCTCGGTGGCGGGCGACGTCACCGCGTGGGACGGTCTCGTCGCGCGCTACGCGCGGCTCGTCTACAGCATCGGGCTGCGCGAGGGACTCGACGAGGAGGAGGCCACCGAGGTGGTGGAGGGCGCTTTCCTCGCGCTCCTCGACGCCTCCGACGGCCCCGAGCCGCTGCTGCGGCCGGCGTCCTGGCTCGTGACCATGGCCCGCCAGGAGATCGGCCGCGTCGAGCGTTCCCGCGCCGAGCGCGGCGACCGGCGACCCGCCGGCCGACCCACGAACGGCGCAAGCGACTCGTCTGCGGCGCACCGGGTGACGCTCACGATGGGCTGCGAGTGGGACCGCGTCATCACGCTCCACCAGGCGCTCGCCCAGCTGCCTCCCGACCTGCACCACCTCATCGACCGCGCCTATCTCGACCACGCGCGGCTGCCGGTGGGCGCTCCCATGCCCACCCCCACGAACCCTGACGATGCGCACGACTCTGAACGGTCGCGCGCCCTGGATCGCTTGAGAATCAAGCTCACCGAGGAGAACGCCTCATGACGAAGTCACCGCCCGAACCCAGGTTGGCGCGACTCGCCGACCTCGTGGAGTACCGGCTCTCGCCGGCGGAGGAAGCGGTCGTGCGCCGCCTGCTCCAGGACGGGGGACCGCGAGCCGATCACGCCCTGCGGTGGACTCGTGACTTCCTCGCCTTGGCGGCGGCCGTGCCGCTGCACGACCCGCCGCCCGGAGTGGCCGAGCGCCTGACGCGCAGCTTCCTCGCGTGCCAGGAAGCCACCGCGACCCTGGCGGAGACGTCGGTCGAGGTCACGCTGGCGCTGCTCTTCGACTCCACGCAGGACCGTGAGCTCGTCGGCACCCGATCGACCGACGTGCTGGACGACGTCGTGCACCTGGCCTACTCCAGCGATCACGCCGACCTGGTGCTCGACATCACCCGTACTCCCACCGGCGACCTGAGGATCGATGGGCAGGTCCTGCCCCTCGATGCCGGTGCGGAGGGCCCGTTCGAGAGCGTGCTCGGTCTCGAGGGGTCCGAGACGCGGACCGTGGTGTGTGACAGCCACGGACGCTTCAGCTTCGACGACGTACGACCCGGACCGCAGCAGCTGCGGACCGGCAACGGCCAGATCAGTCTCGTGGCCGACCTGAATCTCGGCGAATTGGGGCTCGTCCCCACCAGCACACCCACTCCCCGCTCCACCCATGCTCCCAGAGGTGCCTGATGACCATCGTCAACCGACGTCGACTCTCCCTCGTCACCGCTGCCGCGGCGACGATTGCCACCGTCTCGAGCTTGGGGCTCGGGACGGTCACGGCGACCGCAGCTGAATCCGGCTCGAACACCACATCGACCACGTCCACCTCGTCGACGACCAGCGACGGTCCGGCGCAGGTCGTCCTGAAGGTGCGCAACACCGACGGCTGCTCACTCAGCTCGCTCGACTCGCGCTACCCCGTGGTCGTGGACTCCCCGGTCCTGAAGTCACGCGGTATCTACCTCGTGCACGGCGAGGACCCGGCCTATCAGGGCAGCATGGAGGCGGCTCAGAAGCTGGCCGCGCAGCTCGCACCCCAGAAGTGCGTCGCTTACGCTGAGCCCAACTTCGACCTGCAGCTCACCGGCTCCGGCCAGTTCCACTCCTGGGGCCAGTTCCACAGCTGGCAGTTCCACTCCTGGCAGTTCCACTCCTGGGACGCCAGCGGGTCGAGTCCGGCGGGTTCCGAGGACTACTACAAGCAGCAGGCCGTCAAGCAGCTCGGCCTGCCCGAGGCCTACAAGCGCAGCACCGGCGCGGGTACCACGGTGGCCGTCCTGGACACCGGCATCGACGCTGCGCACCCGGCATTCAAGGGTCGGGTCACCCCTGGCTACGACTACGTGTCCGACGACTCCGACCCCACTGACGTCGCCTCCGGTATCGACACCAACGGTGATGGCTACACCGACTCGGGCTACGGCCACGGCACCTTCACCGCGGGCCTGGTGGCGCTGGTCGCTCCCGGAACGAAGGTGATGCCGATGCGGGTGCTCGACAGCGACGGCAACGGCAACCTGTTCATCATCGCCCAGGCCATCCTCGAGGCCGCTGACGCCGGTGTCGACGTCGTCAACCTCAGCTTCGGGACGTCGAGCAAAGTGAGCTCGCAGCTGATCACACACGCGATCACCAACGCCTCGAAGCGCGGCGTCGTGGTCGTGGCGGCTGCGGGCAATGAGGGCAACAACGCCCCCACCTACCCGAGCTCGCTCGCCGAGGTTCTCAGTGCAGGAGCACTCAAGGAGGACGTGACCGCGCTGGCGGACTTCTCGAGCTTCGGCGACTGGGTCGCAGTCGCCGCCCCTGGCTCCGCCCTCGTCGGCCCGGTCCCCGGGGACCGGCTCGCCCGGGCGTCCGGTACGTCGATGGCCGCGCCGGTCGTTGCCGGACAGGTCGCCCTTCTCGCGGCCTACGACGGCCTGGCCAAGGGGGCCGAGTCGACCGCCGAGCGGCGCCGCGCCATCGTCGCGCGGACCGCGGTTGCGATGAAGGAAGTGCGGTCAGGCAAGATCAACGTGCCTGCCAGCCTCAAGCTCGCCGAGAAGATCGTCTGGTAGGTCGGTCATCCGAGCCGAGCGCCCCCTCACGCCGCACAGCGGCGGAGGGGGCCTCGGGCGTCTCAGCGCCTCTGCAGCGAGGAGACCGTGTACTCGGTGTCAGCGGTCGGCGTCGTGCCGAACCGCGCGTTGGGCAGCAGCAGACGCCCGCGCTTGAGCGCGATCGTGGTGGGCACGTCGAAGGTGCTCGAGCGTCGTACGCCCGTCTTGCGGCCGGACAAACCGGTCTTCGACAGCCTGAGCTCGATCACCTTGTTGAGGCGGTTGCGGACGACGTAGAGTGTGCGGTTGCGCAGCAGCATACCGTCGCCGCTGGTCAGCGACTGCCCGCCGAGGTCGACGAGGCGTGCTGCTCCGGCGCGCTTGCCACGGGTCGCGACGCGGAAGAGGGTGCCGTCGTTCGAGTTGACGACGAGCACGGCCTTGCCGTCTGGGGTGCGCGTGATGCCGTTGGCGCCGAATCCCTCGGGCTGCTCGAAGTCGCCGCGCAGGCTGATGGTGCGGATGGCGCCCTCGGCGGGGAGCCGACCCTTCTTGGTGATCGGCACCCGGTAGAGCTCGGGAGCGGCGGAGTTGGTGAAGTAGGCCGCACGCTTGGTCAGCACGACGTCGTTGATGAAGGCCGGACCGTCGGTGAGGGTGTAGTCGGCGACCATGTCGCCGGAGCCGGCGTCGACGATGCGCGCCGTACCGGTGTCGCCGCCGGCGACGTAGAGGCGGTTCTGCCGAGTCTCGACCTTGAGGCCGACCGACGAGGTGCCGGGGCCCTCGCTGATCACCTGGCCCTTGCCGGAGCGTAGGTCGAGGGCGTAGATGTCGCCGTCGGCGAGGGAGCCGAGGTAGGCGGTGGGGCCCTTGCCGGTCGCGATCCCCTCGGGCTGGAAGCCGTCGGGCAAGGCGTAGGTGGTGTCCTGGGCACCGCGGTCCACCCGCGTGTCCGCGGCGATGCCGGCGGCTCCGAGGCCGCCGACGACGAGGGCGCCGCCGGCGAGGCCGGCGAGCGCGGTACGGGAACGAGCCGTGCGGAAAGTAGTTGTCATGTCAACGACCGTACGCACGTCCCGCGCCGGTCGCATCACCCCGGAAGTGCGGGCCGACCGATCGGCGGAGTCCGCTCCCGGCCGGTCCGCCAACGGTTACCGTGACGCCATGTCCGACCAGACGCCGTGCTTCGACCTCACCGACGACCACCTCGAGCTGCGCAGCTGGCTCCACACCTTCGCGACGGACGTGATGCGTCCGGCCGCCTCGGAGTACGACGAGAGCGAGGAGTTCCCGTGGCCCGTCCTCGAGGAGGCCTCGAAGGCGGGCATCTACTCGATGGATTTCTTCGCCACCCAGGGCTTCGACGAGACCGGTCTCGGCATCCCGGTCGCGATGGAGGAGCTCTTCTGGGGCGACGCCGGCATCGGGCTCTCGATCGTCGGCTCCGCCCTCGCCGCTGCAGGGGTCAGCTCCAACGGCACCACCGAGCAGGTGCTCGAGTGGGTGCCGCAGATGTTCGGCAGCCCCGGTGACCTCAAGCTCGCCGCCTTCTGCTCCTCCGAGCCGGACGCCGGCAGCGACGTCGGCGCGATGCGCACCCGCGCCCGCTACGACGAGGCCACCGACGAGTGGGTCATCAACGGCACCAAGACCTGGGCGACCAACGGCGGGCTGGCCGACGTCCACGTCGTCACCGCCGTCGTCGACCCCGACCTCAAGACCCGCGGCCAGGCGAGCTTCATCGTGCCTCCGGGCACGAAGGGCCTGGCGCAGGGGCAGAAGTTCCTCAAGCACGGCATCCGCGCCTCGCACACCGCCGAGGTCGTGCTCGACAACGTGCGGGTGCCCGGCGCCTGCCTGCTCGGCGGCAAGGACAAGCTCGACGAGCGTCTGGCCCGGGCTCGCGAAGGGTCGGGCAGCAAGGGCAACGCGAGCATGGCCACCTTCGAGCGCACGCGCCCGGCCGTCGGCGCCCAGGCGATCGGGATCGCCCGCGCCGCCTACGAGGTCGCCCTCGACTACGCCAAGACCCGTGAGCAGTTCGGCAAGGCCATCATCGAGAACCAGGCCATCGCCTTCGCGCTGGCCGACATGAAGACCTCCATCGACGCCAGCCGTCTGCTCGTGTGGCGAGCGGCCTGGATGGCCAGCCAGGGCAAGAAGTTCGAGGCGGCCGAAGGCTCGATGTCCAAGCTCTTCGCCGGCGAGACCGCCATCAAGGTGACCGAGAAGGCCATGCAGATCCTCGGCGGCAACGGCTTCACTCGCGAGTACCCCGTCGAGCGCTGGGCCCGGGACGCCAAGATCTACACGATCTTCGAGGGCACCTCCGAGATCCAGCGTCTCGTCATCGCCCGCACGATCTCGGGTGCGCCGATCCGCTAAGGGCCCGTCTCCTCGTCGGCGCGCGGGAACCGGACGACGATGGCGGCGACGTCGTCGTCGGTCGGACCGGCGATCTTGGCGTCGAAGAGCGCGTCGCAGGTCTGCTGCGCGCTACCATCCAGCGGGCCCACGACGTGGAGGACCTCCGCCAGGCCCTGATCGATCGACCGGCTGCGATGCTCGATCAGACCGTCGGTGTA
>NZ_JAXMNS010000057.1:0-12329 GCF_034670285.1 Nocardioides sp.
TCTGCGAAGACCCCACACCGTGTGTGTGGAGCTGGCGGGAATCGAACCCGCGTCCTCGAGCGTCGAACCAGGTCTTCTCCGGGTGCAGTCTGTGATGTCGATTTTCTCGGCCCCGGCGCTCGCACAGACACGTCGCCGACAGGCTCAGTCAGGATTAAGTCCCGATCACCCCTCCAGACAGAGAGTGATCAGCAAGTCTCCTAGCGACGCCAGGTCCCGGGACGGAGACAGATGCCCGGGCTGACGCTTCGATCACTGCTCAGGCAGCGAGAGCGAAGGAACTGCGATTGGTGTTGGCAGTTATAAGTTTCCAACGGTCGTTTACGAGATGACGTTGGCTTCTCGACCCGCTTCCCCTGGAACTAACGTCCCAAGTCGAAACCGATCAGCCCCTCTTGAATTGTGTCTTGAGTCTAGCGGTCCCCGGGGACAGAACCCACCCGGTTGTCGGCGTCGTCGAGTCAGAGGCTGTTCCACACGTCGGCGCAGCACCGCCAGGTCTCGCCCTCCAGGCGCCACACCGTGACGGCGCGACCCACGGACGACAGTGCCTCGCCGTTCTCGCCGGTCATCTCGACCAGGTTGTCCTGACGGATCCACGCCATCGTGCCGTCGGCAGACAGGTCGATGTCACCGGCGCTCCAGCTGATCCGGAACCCCGGGATCGTCGAGGCGCCGGCGACGTACTCGCGCAGCGCCGCCGTGCCGACGACAGGAGGCATCCCGGGCGGGATGACGACCGCGTCCGCTGTCCAGAAGTCGACGATCTCCTCGACGTCGCCTCCGGACGCAGCGAGAGCCGACCACGCCGCATCCCGCTGCTCCAGTGCTGCCCTGCGTTCCGTGACGTCCATGGTGGCCTCCAGACCTACCTGCGCCGATCCCGATCTCGCGAGACTCGCACCGGCGGCAGGGATCGTCAAGGGATCTCGATACGTCGGCGTCTCGCTCCGCTCGCCGGCCGACTACTCGATCACCAACGGTCAGCCGCGCGCGTAGGTGCGGAGGGTGTCGGCACCCGGGCCGTCGAGGCGGTCCAGGTGGGGCGTGCGACCCAGGAGGGCGAGCGCGAGGTCGGCTGCAGTGCCGGAGACGACGTCGCCGGTGCCGTGCTGCCACTCGAGGTCGGTGGCCTGGTACCAGAGGTCAGGTGCCCGGGAGGGCAGGAAGCCGACGGCGGCCTTCTTCGTCATCAGGAAGTCCAGCGCCGGGCGCCAGCGCTCGACGGGCCGCTCGTCGTCCAGCCCGAGCGGCAGCCACATGTCGAGCTGGTGAACGAGCGAGTCCGTGTAGGGGCCGTGAACGCCCACCACCGGTGGAGCCTGGCGCACGTCGGCCTTCTCGCGCAGGCGCGCGACGAGCTCGACCGTCGACAGTCGCGCCCGGTTCTGGGCCAGGACCAGCTGGAGCCGGTCGACGTTGCCCCGCGCCCGCACCATCGCGAACGCAGCCTCCCGCACGGTGAAGTCGCAGCTCACCAGCAGGTGCGCCGCCATCTGACGCACGGTCCAGGCCGAGCAGAGCGACGGCGTCGCCCACTGCTCGGGGGTCAACGTCTCGAGGCGGTCGGCGATGGCCCGACGTTCGTCGGCGAGCGCGCTCCAGAGATCCATCACGACGCTCCCAGGCAGTCGAAGGCGGTGCGCACGTAGGCGTCGGTGCGCGGTGAGCTGACCAGGTGGTTGACCAGCTTGTTGGGGGCGTAGGCGAACGTCGTGCGCGTCTCTGCGTCGTTGACGACGATCGCGCCGCCATAGCCGGTCCACCAGCACATCCGACCCGACGGCAGCGCCGGTGCCGCCGGCGTCTCCAACCCGTAGCCCAGACCGAAGGTCAGCGGCACGTCGAGCACGAGGTCGGTGCCGCTCGACTGCACCTCCCAGATGCGGTCGACCGCGGCCTCGCTCAGCAGGCGCACGCCCCCGACCTCTCCCCCGTGCGAGACCACGGCCTGCACCTGGGCCACCCCGCGAGCGGTGCCGTGGCCGCCGGCACCGCCGACCGCCGAGCGCCGCCACGGTGCGCTGTTGCAGGTGCGGGTGCTGAGCGAGGGGTTGAGCACCGTGCGCAGCAGGAAGTCGGTGGGCGGGTGGTCGGGGTCCAGGTCCAGCGGTGGCGGGGCGATCAGGTCGGCGCAGCTGTCGAGCAGGTCGTCGGGCACCCCGAGGTGGAAACCGCCGCCGAGCGGTGCGACGACGTCCTCGTGGAGCACGTCGGCCAGAGACCGTCCGGTGGCCCCGCGCACGATCGCGTCGAGCAGGTGACCGTGGTCGATCATCTGGTACGCCGGCGCCGAGCCGGGCTCGTACCAGGGCGTCTCGGCGGCCAGGATCGCCTCGCTGTGCTCGAGGTCCATCAGCTCCTCGACCGTCAGCGGCGGCGTCCACCCGGGCACACCGGAGGTGTGACCGAGCACCTGCCGCACCCGCACGTCGCCCTTGCCGGCGGCCGCGAAGTCGGGCCAGTACGACGCCACCGGGGCGTCGAGGTCGAGCTCACCGCGATCAGCCAGCACCAGGGTCGCGAGGCCCACCATCGTCTTGGTGACCGACCAGACCTGCACGAGGGTGTCGCGCTCCCACGGCACCCCGGGCCGGGCCTCGCCGCCCCACAGGTCGACGAGCAGCTCGCCGTCGTGCACCAGGGCGATCGACGCCCCGGCGTCCGCGCCGTCGTCCAGCGAGCGGTCGAGCAGGTCCCTCAGCGGCGCGAAGTCGTCAGCGCAGGTTCCATCAGCCACCCCGTCACCCTAGGACGTCATCCCAGGACGTCACCCCAGGAGACGGTGACCGTTCTCCCAGCACACCGCTCGCAGCCAGTCGTCGCCCTGGTCGAGCCGGGCGAGGCCGTCGAGCTGCTCGACGTAGGGGTACGGGATCGTCGGGAAGTCGGAGCCGAGCAGGATCTTCGGCTCGAGGTCGCGCAGCCGAGGCACGAGGTCGGGCGGGTAGACGGCGCCGAAGAACTCGGTGAACACCATCGTGGTGTCGAGGCGCACGTGCTCGTAGCGCTCAGCGAGATCGAGGAACTCCCCCCACTCGGGCGCCCCCATGTGAGCCACGACCAGCGACAGTCGCGGGAAGCGGGCCAGCAGCCGCTCCATCGACCCCGGACCGGTGAAGTCGTTGCCGACCGGTCCGGAGCCGGCGTGCACCACGACCGGCGTCCCGGCGTCCTCCAGCACTCCCCAGACGTCGTCGAGCAGCGGGTCGTCGAGGTGGAACTCCCCCACCTGCAGGTGGATCTTGAAGATCTCGACCCCCGAGTCGATCTCGTCGGCGACGTACGACGCAGCCTCGGGCTCGGGGTAGAAGGTCGCGGACCGGATGACCTCGGGCACGCCGGCAGCGAACTCGCGCGACCACTCGTTGAGGTAGCCCGCCACCCCCGGCTTGTGGGCATAGGGCAACGTCGAGAAGCGCCGCAGGCCGAAGCCACGCAGGATCTCGACCCGATCCTCGTGCGACTCGCGGTAGCGGATCGGCCAGTCGCGGCCGATCTTCGGACCGGCCGAGTCGAAGACCGCCCACACCGCACGCTGGATGTTGGGCGGCAGGAAGTGCACGTGCACGTCGTACAGCCCGGGCAGGCCGAGGCCCTGCCAGAAGGCGCGGACCGCGCGGGCGTCCGGGTGCAGCGGCTCAGTCACGGCTCAGTCCGGGATGCCCTTGAGCCGGCGTCCGACCTCCTGCTCGGTCTCGCGGGTGGCCTGGCGCTCGGCCAGCGCGTGCCGCTTGTCCCAGGACTTCTTGCCCTTGGCCAGACCGATCTCGATCTTTGCGCGACCGTCGACGAAGTACAGCGACAACGGGATGACGGTCAGGCCCTTCTCGCTCACCCGACGCTCGATCTTGTCGATCTCGACCCGGTTGAGGAGCAGCTTGCGCTTGCGGCGCGCGGCGTGGTTGGTCCAGCTGCCCTGGGAGTACTCGGGGATGTGGACGCCGTGCAGCCAGGCCTCGCCCGCGTCGATGTCGACGAAGCCGTCGACCAACGAGGCGCGGCCCATCCGCAGCGACTTCACCTCGGTGCCGACCAGGACCAGTCCGGCCTCGAAGGTGTCGTCGATCGCGTAGTCGTGACGGGCCTTCTTGTTGGCCGCCACGACCTTGCGGGGCTTGTCACCGGATTGCTTGGCCATCCGACGATTCTTGCAGGCGTCGGCAACCGACTTCACACGCACCTTTACCGGCACCGCCCGGTGCTACCTTCAGGCTCCCCAACTCGGAGGTGGACGGCCATGTGGCTCTTCCTGCTCGTGCTCGTCCCGGTCGCCGTCGCCCTGCTCCTCGCGGCGCGCTCCGACTACCGCCTCAAGAAGCGCGGCGGGCGCCACGGCACCCTCTCGCGCGACGGCATCGGCAAGGCGCACGGCGATTCTTCGCAGTACGGCGGGCCGACGGTCCACGACCATGGCGGCGAACCGTCAGGCGGGTTCTTCTAGCCGCGGCTCCAACGGCGGCGCCTCACATGTAGTTCATCGGGTTCACCGGGTTGCCGTTGGCCAGCACCGAGAAGTGCAGGTGGCAGCCGGTCGACCAGCCCGTGGAGCCGGCGTAGCCGATCGTCTGCCCGCGGGAGACCCGCTGGCCCTGGCGCACGGCGTACCCGGAGAGGTGGTTGTAGACCACGACCAGGCTCTTGCCGTTGACGATGCCGACGCTCACGAAGGCCCGCTTGCCGTAGACGGCGTCGGAGTAGGTGCTGATGACCCGGCCGGCGGCAGAGGCGACGAGCTTCTGACCGCACGAGACACCGAAGTCGGTGCCGTTGTGCAGGCCGTAGTAGCCGTAGATCGGGTGCGTCCGATAGCCGTACGGCGAGGTCACCGGGCCGTCGGTCGGGTAGGAGAGGAAGCCGTCGGAGGCTCCGCTGAAGCCACCGCCGTTGCGGGCCTGACGCTCGGCCTCGCGACGGGCCAGGCGCACGAGGCGCTCCTTGATGGCCTTCTCGCGGGCACGCAGCTCGGCCAGGCGCTTCCGGTCGGCCGCCTTCACCTTCAGCGCCTGCTGACGGGCGCTCTTGGTCGAGCCCACCAGGCCGGCGACCTTCTCGGCCTCGACGCGGGCGTCCTCGACGAGGCCGGCGATCGTGACGACCTGCTTCTCGGCCGCAGCCGTCTTGTCCGCGATCTCGTTGCGGGCAGCCTTGACCTTCTGCTTCTGCGCGACCAGCTCGGCCTCGGCTGCCTGGAAGGCGTCGAGCTCCTGGCTGCCGCGACCGACGATGACCTTGTCGGCGACGTCCTGGCGCTGGAGGTCCTCGAGGGTGGCGTTGTCGAAGAACGCCCCGAGCGCCCGCAGCTGCGGGTCGCCGTAGGCGTAGAGCCGCAGGATGCTGTCGCGCACGCTCAGCCGCTGGACGACGACGGCTTCCTTGCCCTCGGCGAGCTCGTCGTTGGCGACGATCAGCGCCTCGCGAGCCTGCACGAGCTCGTCCTGGAGCCGCTGCTCGAGGTCGCGCGCCTCGGAGAGTCGGGCCTGGACGTTGCTCAGCCGGGCCCGGGCCGAGGTGAGTCGCCCCTGGGCCTTGTCGAGCGCCCGACCGACGCGGGCCGCCTCGCGGCTGGCCTCGGCGAGGTCGGACGCGGTGTCGGAGATTCGTCCCTGAACCGTGTCGCGACGGTTCTTGAGGTCGTCCTCGTCGGCGTGGGCAAGGGGAAGGGTGAGTGCTGCCACCGACAGGACACCGACCGTGAGGGCAGTGACGTGCTGACGAGCGGCGCTGGGGAAGGAGCGCACAGGAGGGCCTTACTGCGTTCGGGGAAGTGAACGTCCCCACGGTAGGGGACCGAGGTCAGAGCCTGAGGTATTTGCGGGTCAGCAGGAGTGTCGGAACCACGGTGAGCACCGGAGCGACGGCGAGCAGGACCAGGGAGGTCTCCACCCACTCGGGCCAGCCGATGAACGGCAGCGCCTTGACGACCTCGCCGAGTCCGCCGACGATCGCGAACTGCGTGAAGGCCGCCACCGCACCGATCGCCAGCCCCACACCGACCAGCGCGGTGACCAGCGCCTCGAGGAGGAAGGGCAGCGCGATGAAGATGCGCGAGGCACCCACGAGTCGCATGATCTCGATCTCCTTGCGGCGCGCGAGGGCCGTCAGGCGGATCGTGTTGGCCACCAGCAGGATCGAGGCGAGGATCAGCGCCGCAGCCGCTCCCCACGAGCTGTACTGCAAGACGTCGATGAGCGTGAAGATCGGCTTCACCTCGTCCTTGGCCAGGGTGATGTAGCTGACGCCGTCGAGGTTGGCCACCGCGTCGACGGTGCCGTCGAAGTCGTTGGGGTCCTTGAGCGTGATGCGCACGGCCTGCGGGGCGTCCTCCACGGTGAACACCGGGTCAGGACCCTCGAACTGCTCGGGTCCGAGCAGCACCTTGAGCTTCTCCAGCGACTGGGCCTTGGACTCGAAGGTGACGTCGGCGACCTCGGGGTTGTCCTCGATGGCGTCGGCGATGGCCGACTTCTGCTCCTCGGTCACCTCGCTCGTGCACGACGCGTTCTGCGGGTCGTCGGGCAGGCAGAGCACGACCTGGATCTGGAGCTCGGAGCCGATCACGTCGACCGTGAGATCGGCCTGCTTGCTCATCATCAGCCCGATGCCGGCGAGGCTGAGGGACACGAACAGGGTCAGGATGACGGCCAGGTGCATCGAGGCGTTGCGACGCAAGCCCTGACGCAGGTTCGTGTTCACGTGGCGCAGCTGCATGCAGGAAAGACTTTCTGGTGACGAGGTGCGGGGCGAGGGTGCGTGCGAGCGCGGCTAGTGCTGGTAGCCGTAGACGCCGGACGCCTCGTCGCGGACGACGCGTCCGTGCTCGAGCTCGACGACGCGCTTGCGCCCTTGGTCGACGACCCCGTGGTCGTGGGTGGCCATCAGCACGGTCGTGCCGGTGCCGTTGATGCGGTCGAGGAGCTTCATGATCCCCGCCGACGTGGCGGGGTCGAGGTTGCCGGTGGGCTCGTCGGCGATCAGGATCATCGGGTCGTTGACCATGGCTCGCGCCACGGCGACGCGCTGCTGCTCTCCGCCGGAGAGCTCCTCGGGCATCCGGTTGGCCTTGTCGGCCAGGCCGACCAGCTCGAGGGTCTCGGGCACCATCCGCTTGATGTCGCGGTTGGAGCGACCGATGACCTGGAGCGCGAAGGCGACGTTCTCGCTGACGTTCTTGTTCTGCAGGAGGCGGAAGTCCTGGAAGACCGTGCCGATCTGGCGACGCAGGCGCGGCACCTTCCAGGTGGCGAGGCGGTTGATCTCCTTGCCGGCCACGTAGACGCGGCCCGTGGTCGGGCGCATCTCGCGCAGGAGCAGGCGCAGCGCCGTCGACTTGCCGGACCCGGACGCCCCGACGAGGAAGACGAACTCGCCCTTGTCGACGTTGATGGTCACCTGGTTGAGAGCGGGCTTGTCGGGCCCCGCGTAGGACTTGGTGACTTTCTCGAAGCGGATCACGGGCCTGACGGTACGCGAGGAACCTGAGCGGCCCGTACATTGACCGATGTGTTCTCGACCCCACCCGGACTGCGCGGTCCCGCGCCGTTGGCAGCTCTTCTGGCGTCGATCATCGTGCTCGCCGTGGTCGTCACGGCGCTCGCGACGCGCGGCGGGGGCGATGCCACGAGCGGTGCCCCCCGCGAGGCCACCACGAGTCCTGAGGCGTCCCCCGAGCCGACCAGCACACCGCTCGCCGACCTCGACACGACCGTCCTGACGGTGCAGCGCGCCGCGTTCTGCGACCTCGTCGACCCGGCCGCGGTCGAGAGCGCCTTGGGGGGCGAGCCTGCCGACGTCCGGTCCTACGGCAACGGCGAGTCGGTGCTGATCGCCTCCGGGATCAAGGACATCTCCCACGAGTTCGGTTGCCGCTGGAAGCGCGGCCGCGCCGTCCTGCGTGGCTGGGTCTTCGCCCCGCCGGTCACGCCGGCCGACGCCCGCCTGCTGCGCACCGAGGCGCGTCGTGCCGACGACTGCGTCGTGCGGCGAGCGGCGCCCGCCTTCGGTGCACCGACGCTGGCTCGAACCTGCTCGGCCGGCAAGGGATCGACCGAGGCGTCCTTCCGCGGGCTGTTCGGCGACGCCTGGCTCGCCTGCTCGCTGACTCGCACGGGCGCCCCCGCCGCAGTGCTCGACCGTGCCGGCGAGTGGTGCGCCGCGGTGGCACGTGCCGCCGCGACTCCCCCGCTCGGCCAGCCGCTCGACTAGCGCTCCGGAGCCTCCACGACCCAGCGGGCGGCATACGGCGCCAGCCACACCAGCCCGTCGCCGTCGGCCGCCACCCGCTCGCCCGACAGGGCGTCGTACGGCGCGGCGAGGCCGGTCGCCTCGAGGCGCCACAGCGGGAAGGCGCGGTGCTCACGACCGACGTTGTAGAGCCCGACCATCACGCCCGAGGCGTGGCGTCGTACGACGACGAGCAGGGCGTCGTCGGTGTCGGTGAGCACCTCGACCGTGGCCGCGGCGTGCAGCTGGGGCAGCGAGGCACGCACCCGAGCCAGTCGGGCGATCGCGTGGAAGACCTGCCCACCCTCCGAGGTGGGATCGTGGCGGCGGTCGGCCACCTCGTCGCTGACCCGAGGGCGGTGGGCCCACCGGTTGTCGCGCTCGTGCCCGGGCTCGTCGGCCCAGTGGGCGTCGTTGGGGAGCGCGAGCTCGTCGCCGCTCCACACCACGGGCACCCCGCCCCATCCGGCGACGATCGTGTGGCCCAGCAGGAGACGGGCGAGCCCGCCGGAAGGATCGAGGCGACGCTCCCCGAGGCCGGTGAGCGAGGCCGCCGTGCCGCTGATGCGGCGATCACCGGTGGCGGGGTTCTCCTGGAAGACCAAGCCCTCGGCAGGCGAGCCCGGGAAGTCACCGGCGTAGTAGTCGGAGAGGAAGGCGCGGTGCGACCCGCCTCCCAGGCCGACCGCCGCGGTGTCGGCGTCGTCGATCGCCCACCCGATGTCGTCGTGGCAGCGCAGGTAGGTGATCCAGGTACCGGTGGCCGGGGGCTGCGGCAGGGCGGCAAGGGCGTGGCGCGCGAGGATCGTGTTGCCGGCGGCCAGCATCGACCAGATCTGCACCATCAGGCTGTTGTGATAGGCCAGGTCGCTCACCCGACCCGCGTGCCGGCCGAGCCCCAGGTAGCCCACGAGGTCACGCGGACCGACGATCGCCTCGGCCTTGAAGAGGGTCGCGGGCGCCGCGAGGCGGGCCACTGTGCGCAACGCCTGGGTGATCGCATGCACCTCGGGCTGGTTCTGGCAGTCGGTGCCGAGCCGCTTCCACAGGAAGGCGATGGCATCCAGGCGCAGCACCTCCACGCCGAGGTTGGCCAGGAACAGCACCAGGTCGGCGAACTCGGCCAGCACGTCGGCGTTCGACCAGTCGAGGTCCCACTGGAAGGAGTTGAAGGTGGTCCAGACCCAGGCCTGAAGGTCGTCGTCGAAGGTGAAGCTGCCGGGCGCGAAGTCGGGGAACACCTCCAGCAGCGTCTGCTCGTAGGCGTCCGGGCCGGCCGGGCCGTCGCGATCGGCGAAGAGATGGAAGTAGTCGCGGTACTTCTCGTCGCCGGCTCGGGCCGCCGCAGCCCACTCGTGCTCGCGCGCCACGTGGTTGAGCACCAGGTCGACGACGAGGCTGATGCCGCGTCCCCTCAGCCGGGTGGCGAGGTCACGCAGGTCATCTACGGTGCCGAGGTCGGCGCGCACGGCACGGTAGTCCTGCACGGCGTACCCGCCGTCGTTGTCGCCCTCTCGCGGCTGGAGCAGCGGCATCAGGTGCAGGTAGGTGACGCCGAGGTCCTCGAGGTGGTCGAGTCGACGCTCGATCCCGGCGAGGTCGCCGGCGAAGCGGTCGGCGTAGCAGGCGTAGCCGAAGCGGTCGGGCTGCTGGATCCAGTCGGGACGCAGCAGCCGTCGCTCGTCGAGGCCGTGCAGGTCGTCAGGGCGCTCGGCGAACCCACGGGCGGCGATGGTGACCAGCCGCGCCGCCACCGTCTCGGCGGCAGCGGGGTGGAGGTCACCGACCGCGTCTCGCAGGTCCGGCCACCAGCGCTCGAGCCGGGCGTGGAAGGTCGCCGCGCGGTGAGACGGGACGCCCCCAGCGGAGGCGAGACCGGTCCGCGCCGCCTCGACGGCGCTGGTGGGCAGCGGAAACGTACGCATGCCTCAGCTCTCGGCTGCCTTCTCGGTGCCACGGCGCCAGCGGATGCCGGCCTCGAGGAAGCCGTCGAGGTCGCCGTCGAACACCGCGGTCGGGTTGCCGACCTCGTAGCCGGTGCGGAGGTCCTTGACGACCTGGTAGGGGTTGAGCACGTAGTTGCGCATCTGGTCGCCCCAGCTGGCCTGCACGTCGCCGCGCATCGAGTCGAGGTGCGCCTTCTCCTCGGCCTTCTTGCGGGCGAGCAGCTTGGCCTTGAGCACCACCATGGCGCTGGCCTTGTTCTGCAGCTGCGACTTCTCGTTCTGGCACGACACCACCGTGCCGGTGGGGATGTGCGTCAGGCGCACCGCGGAGTCGGTGGTGTTGACCGACTGCCCGCCGGGGCCACCGGAGCGGTAGACGTCGATGCGGATCTCCTCGTCGGGGACCTCGATCTCGTCGGTCTGCTCGAGCACGGGCACGACCTCGACCGCGGCAAAGCTGGTCTGGCGACGCCCCTGGTTGTCGAAGGGGCTGATCCGCACCAGACGGTGGGTGCCGGACTCGACCGAGAGCGTGCCGTAGGCGTACGGCGCATGGATGGCGAAGGTCGCCGACTTGAGGCCGGCCTCCTCGGCGTAGGAGGTCTCGTAGACCTGGACCTTGTAGTCGTGCTGCTCGGCCCAACGCACGTACATGCGCATCAAGGTCTCGGCGAAGTCAGCGGCGTCGACGCCACCGGCGCCGGAACGGATCGAGACCAACGCCTCGCGGGCGTCGTACTCACCGTTGAGCAGGGTGCGGACCTCGAGGCCCTCGACGGCCTTCTTCACGCGGACGAGCTCACGCTCGGCCTCGGCGATGGAGTCCTCGTCGCCCTCCTCGACGCCGAGCTCGACGAGCACCCCGACGTCTTCGATGCGGTCCTGGAGCTCGACGAAACGGTCCAGGGTGCCCTGGAGGAACGAGAGCCGCCCGGTCACCTTCGTCGCGTTGTCCTGGTCGTCCCAGAGGTCCGGGGCGGCGACCTGGTCGCCGAGGTCCTTGATCTCCTCGCGCATGCCGTCGAGGTCCAGGACCTGACCGATGGTGTGCATCGTCGCCTGGAGCTGCTTGATCTGGGTCTCGAAATCTGGGCCTGCCACATCGCGCAGGTTACTCGCGCCCTCCGCGACAACAGCAACCGCGACCGCCACCGCCGCGTGCACCCGGTGATCACGTGGTCCAGTCCCCCTCGCCTCGAGCCTCCTCGGGCGCCCCTGAGGAGGCCCGCGCCGACTACACTCGGCCCCACGCAGGAGTCCGCTCCCTCCTTGTGCCCACCATTCCGGAAGCTCCCAACCATGCGTCCGTTCCCCCTGCTCGCTGCCCTGTGCGCCCTGCTGAGCGTCGTGCTCGGCGGCTGCGCCGACGGCTCGAGCGCCGCAACGGCGCAGCGGACGCTGGTGATCGGGATCGGGGACGACGTCCCGGGCTTCTCGACGCTCGACGAGGCGGGTGCGCCGGTCGGCTTCGACGTCGACGTCGCGCACTACCTGGCGCGGGGCCTGGGCTGGTCAGCCGAGGAGACGGAGTTCCGTCCACTGCCCGACAGCACGCGCGAGCGCTCGCTCCAGAGCGGCGAGGTCGACCTGGTCGTGAGCACCTACCCGGCGACGGCGCACAGCGATCGCCTCGTCGACCTCGCCGGGCCCTACCTGACCGCGCGCCAGGACCTGCTCGTGGCTGCCGACGAGGCCGGGATCACCGGCCCGCACACCCTGGCCGGCCGACGGCTCTGCTCGGTCGTCGACACCCCGGACGCCGCCGTGCTCCAGCAGCCCGCCTTCTCGCCGGGCGTGGCCCTGCGTCCCGCCGAGTCCCTGGCGGCCTGCGTCGACCTGCTCCTGGGCGGCGAGGTCGACGCGGTCACCGGTGACGACGTGATGCTCGACGGCTACACCCAGCGGTACGACGGCCTCAAGGTGCTCGAGTCGCCGTTCGGGGTGCGCAGCTATGGCATCGGGCTGCCGAAGGGGTCGCCCGACGGGGCGGTCGTCGAGGAGCTGCTGCGCCGGATGATCGAGTCAGGCGCCTGGGACGACAGCTATCGCGAGCACCTGCTGACTCCGGGCGCGACGGTGCCGGAGCCGCCGGCGCCGGGGTCAGCCCTTCTTCGGTGACACGTAGAGCGTGATCACGCCCTCGATCACGACGGTCCCGTC
>NZ_JAXMNS010000058.1:0-12304 GCF_034670285.1 Nocardioides sp.
GGTGAAGGCTCTTGCCGACTGCGTCGTGCGTGAGCCGACGGCGACCAGGTGGGCGTCGTCGACCAGAGCGAGGTCCTCGGCGAAGGAGTGGGCGATCTTGCCGGTGGCCAGGATCCCCCAGCGGATGGGTCGCGTCATGGAGTCACCTTGCACCACTGGCAACCCGTCCCGAACCCGTCCTGCACCCATCCCGGACCCCACCAGTCACACCTGTCACGCAACCGCGAGCCGAATGACAACCCTGTGATTAGGCGTCTACAGTGATCCCAGCAGCACACCGGACTCGTGCCGCACCCCGATCTCTCAGGAGACCTGCGATGGAAGCCCAGCGCACCGACCACCTCGACGCCGCGAAGGCTGCCGAGTCCCTGAGCGACCGCGATCGCGAGATCCTCGAGTTCGAGCGCCAGTGGTGGAAGTACGCCGGGGCCAAGGAGAGCGCGGTCCGCGAGAAGTTCGACATGAGCTCCACTCGTTACTACCAGGTGCTCAACGCCCTCATCGACCGGCCCGAGGCCCTCGAGGCCGACCCGCTCCTGGTGCGCCGTCTGCGCCGTCTGCGCTCGCAGCGCCAGCGCCAGCGCTCGGCCCGCCGTCTCGGCTTCGAGGTCTGATCCCCGTGGCCGGTCGTCCCGAGCTGGGTCGCGGCAATGGTGTCGTCTTCCCCTCGCCCGTCGTCATCCTGAGCATCCTCGCCGTCGTGATGGCGGCGGTCGCCTTCGTCGCGACCCGAGGTGCCACCCCTGACGAGCGGGAGATCGCCACCCCGGTCCGGCAGGACACCTCGGCGTCGGCATCGCCGACGACCGAGCCGACCACCCCCGAGGCCACCAAGAAGCCGAAGCCGGCGATCAAGCGCTCGAAGGTCTTCGTCGAGGTCTACAACAACTCCGGCATCACCGGCCTCGCCGGTGTGGTGGGTGGCCAGGCCACTGCCGTGGGCTGGCAGGTCGTGGGCACCGACAACTGGTACGGCAACATCCCCACCAACACCGTCTACTACCCCGACCGGCTCAAGCGCGCGGCCAAGCAGCTCGCCCTCGACCTCGGCATCCAGCGCACCGCCGGTGCCGACGGGGCGATGAAGCTCGACCGGCTCACGGTCATCCTCACCTCCGAGCTCTAGTCGACGCCGGCGCTCACGCGTCGGTTTCCTCACGCATCGCCCCCCGGCCGGGCCAGGCGTGGTTGGGTGGAGGCGTGGAATTCACGTCGGTGCAGGGCGAGCAGCGCTACGCGGCGCTCGTCAGAGCGGCCCCCGAGACCGTGGTCGGTCTGGACTTCGACGGCACCCTGGCGCCGATCGTCGACGACCCCGAGAAGGCGCACATCCACCCCGATGCCGACGCCGTCCTGACCGACCTGGCCACCCAGGTGAAGGCGATCGCGGTCATCACCGGTCGCCCGGCCCGGCAGGCCCTGGACCTCGGCGGGCTCGAGCAGGTCGGGGACGACGTCGCCGCGACCGGCAAGGACCTCTACGTCTTCGGCCAGTACGGCAACGAGCGGTGGAGCTCGAGCGCACGGCGCGTGGTCGGTCCTCGACCGCCGGCCGGGCTGGCCTCCTTCGAGCGTGAGCTGACCCGGACCCTGCGCCGTCTCGATGCCGCCGACGCGTTCGTCGAGGACAAGGGCCTCGCGGTCGCCGTCCACACACGTCGCCTCGACGACGCGGACGCCACCTTCGAGCGGCTGCTGCCCGAGCTGCGCGAGCTGGCCCAGCGCCACGACCTGGTGGTGGAGCCCGGCCGGAGCGTCATCGAGGTCCGTTCACCCGGGGTGCACAAGGGCCGTGCCGTGCGCACGCTCGTCGAGGAGCTCGGGGCGGGCGGCTTCGCATTCGCCGGCGACGACCTGGGCGACCTCGAGGCGTTCGAGGCGGTGCGCGACCTCGCGGGCGACGGAATGCCGACGTTGCTGATCTGCTCCTCCTCGGAGGAGGAGAACGCCCTGGTCGACCTCGCCGACGTGGTCGTCCGCGGGCCCGAGGGCGTGCTGGCCCTGCTCGCCCAGCTCAGCGACGACGCCCGCCAGCTGCGAGCCTGACCTCGGGGTCTGGTCCGGTCCGGTTCGGACCCGGGCCCGACGCGACCCGCATCACGTCCACATGTCGGGACGCGATGACGCATCGTGAGACGACTCGACGTACAGTTTCGAACAGCTCATCAAGAGGGACTGAGGGAACGGCCCAGTGAAGTCCCGGCAACCGCCACTTTTGCCTCCGCCCCCGGACAAGACCCGGGACGGATAAGTGGAAACGGTGCTAATTCCGCCTGGATGCGAGATTCGCCCCAGGGAAGATGAGGAGGAGGACTCATGAGCACCCTGACCACCAACACCCCCACGACCGCCGCGGGCACCGCGGCCACCGCGGCCACCGCCGGCGAGGTCGTCGAGAACGCCGGCCCCCGCGAAGGTGCCTTCGGCAACGCGACCGGCCTCTCGTGCCGCGAGTGCGGCAACGTCGTCGAGCTCGGCCCTTTCTATGCCTGTCCGGAGTGTTTCGGCCCCCTCGAGGTGGCCTACGCCTACCCGAAGATCACCCGCGAGGAGATCGAGGCCGGCCCGCGCAACATCTGGCGCTACAAGGCGCTGCTGCCGGTGCCGACCGACATCGAGCAGAGCCCCAACACCGAGCCCGGCTTCACCCGGCTCCTCAAGGCCGACAACCTCGGCCGCGAGCTCGGCATCGACAACCTGTGGGTCAAGGACGACTCGACCAACCCGACGAACTCCTTCAAGGACCGCGTCGTGGCCTGTGCGCTCAGCGCCGCCACCGAGTTCAAGAGCAAGGTCTTCGCCTGCCCCTCGACCGGCAACCTCGCCAACGCCGTCGCTGCGGCCGGTGCCCGCGCCGGCATCCGCACCGTGGTCTTCATCCCGAGCAACCTCGAGAAGCCCAAGCAGGTCAACTCCGCCATCTTCACCGACTCGCTCGTCGCCGTGAACGGCAACTACGACGACGTCAACAAGCTCGCCCAGGAGATCGCCGGCGAGGAGGACGGGTGGGCCTTCGTCAACGTCAACGTCCGTCCCTACTACGCCGAGGGCTCCAAGACGCTCGGCTACGAGATCGCCGAGCAGCTCGGCTGGCGCCTGCCCGACCAGATCGTCATCCCGGTGGCCTCCGGCTCGCAGCTGACCAAGGTGCACAAGGCGTTCAAGGAGCTCATCGCGCTCGGTCTGGTCGAGGACAAGTCGTTCAAGATCTACGGCGCCCAGGCGACCGGCTGCTCGCCGGTCTCGGTGGCCTACAAGGCCGGCGTCGATGCGATCCGTCCGGTCAAGCCCGACACGATCGCCAAGAGCCTGGCCATCGGCAACCCGGCTGACGGCATCTACGTGCTCGACATCTGCCGCGAGACCGGTGGGGCCGTCGAGGACATCACCGACGACGAGGTCCGTGAGGGCATCGTGCTGCTCGCGCGCACCGAGGGGATCTTCACCGAGACCGCCGGCGGCACCACCGTCGGCGTGCTGAAGAAGCTCGTCGAGTCGGGCCAGCTCGACCCGACGCTCGACACCGTCGTGATCAACACCGGTCACGGCCTCAAGACCCTGGATGCCGTCGCCGACGCCGTGGCACCCGCCGCGACGATCGACCCGTCCTACGCCGCCTTCGTCGGCACCGGCCTCGGCGCCTGAGCCCAGCCGACGACGGCGCAGCCGGTCGACCGCAGGTGCGGTCGACGGCGCCGTCGTAGGGTGCTCGCGTGCCCGAGAAGCCTGTGGTGTCGCTGCGTCCGCGCACCGACGACGACCTGGACCTGCTGCACGAGATCGCCGCCGATCTCGACACCTGGGAGGAGCGCAACCCGGAGGCGCCGCGACCGGTGCCGCGGGCACGTTTCGACGCGAGGGCGACGGGCGCCGACGGTGCCGAGGGCCCCACGTCGGCGCTGTTCCTCGTGATCGACGTCGACGGCGTCGCTGCCGGGAGTGCGACGTTGTTCGACTTCGACCTGCTCTCACGTCACGCCGAGGCCGGCATCAACCTGGCCAGGAGCGCGCGGGGCCGCGGCGTCGGCACGGCCGCGATCAGGCAGCTCGTCGAGTTCGGGTTCGTGCGGCACAACCTGCGGCGGGTGCACCTCCAGGCGATCTCCTCCAACGCCGCGGCGATCCGCGCCTACGAGAAGGCGGGCTTCGTGATCGAGGGTCGACAGCGGGAGCACGCCTGGGTCCGCGGCGCCTACGAGGACATCGTGCGCATGGGGATCCTCCGCTCCGAGTGGGAAGCCACGACCTGACGCCCGACCGACGCCTGTTCCTCACGCCTGCGCCGGGTCCCGTTCACGGCGGCGTGGTTGAACAAGTGGCATGCCTCGACAACCTCTCCTCGCCGTCGCCGCAGCCGCGCTCGCGGCCGGCACCCTCGGGGCGTCGTACGGCGCCCGGGAGATGCTGCACCGGCAGGCGGCCGCGGCGAGGCACCTGATCGGCAAGCCCCTCGGCGAGCACGCGCCGTACGCCGACCGGGTCTGGACGTCGTCGCACGGCGGTGACCCGCTCGACCTGCTGCTGCTCGGTGACTCGATCGCTGCCGGCCTCGGGGCGGAGCGGCGCAAGGACACCCTCGGAGGCCGGCTGTCGAAGGGGTTGGCCAAGAAGACCGGTCGGCCGGTGCGGCTGCGCACCGTGGCAGTCGTCGGCTCGGAGAGCTCCGAGCTCGCTGCTCAGCTCGAGACCCTGGAGGCCGACTACGCCCCCGACCTCGCCGTGATCGTGGTGGGCGGCAACGACGTCACGCACCGGGTGCCGGTCGCCGAGTCCGTGGCGCACCTCCAGCGCGCCGTCCATGCTCTGCGCACCCGTGGTGCCGAGGTGGTCGTCGGCACCTGCCCCGATCTCGGCGCGCTGCGTCCTGTGCCGCAGCCGCTGCGCACGCTCGGCTCGCGGGCCTCACGCCAGCTCGCGACCGCGCAGGCGCAGGCGGCGGTGGGGGCCGGGGCGCACGCGGTCTCGCTGGCCCGGGTCGTGGGGCCGTTCTTCATCAGCAACCCCGACGAGATGTTCAGCCTCGACCGCTTCCACCCCAGCGCGCTCGGCTACCGCCGTACGGCGGCTGCGCTGCTCCCCTCGCTGCTGATCGCCCTCGGTCTCCACGACGAGGTGCCGTTCGGCCACGACTCGCCCCGGGCAAGCGCCGACTCGCGGGGGAGGGGGTGAGGGGGCACGCGGTCACGAGGCCGTTCCGTACGGCGTGCGCCGTCGCCATGCAGGGGGTGAGGTCGGCTAAGGTCCAGCCGTGACTGCCTCCACCACCGAAGCCTCCAGTCCCGCTGTGGACCTCTACCTGAACACGATGGCGAAGATGCTGACCCGCTACGGCTTCGAGGGCCGCAACGTGACGGTCAAGTTCAAGCCCCGCTCCTACGAGGGCTACCTCTGGGACCTCGTCCGCAACGCCACCCGTGACCGCGACATGCGCATCGTCGAGGCCGGGGAGTTCGACGGCTCCGTGCGCGAGGTCGGCCGTGACTGGCCGGCCGACGCCGAGACCATGGTCGGGCTCAAGCGGCTCGCCAACGTGCGCCACTGTCTCGAGACCGTGATCGCCGACGGCATCGAGGGTGACTTCATCGAGACCGGCGCCTGGCGCGGCGGCACGTGCATCTACGCCCGCGCCATCATGGCGGCCCACGGCGTGACCGACCGCAAGGTCTGGGTCGCCGACTCCTTCGAGGGCCTGCCGGCTCCCGACGGTCGCTTCGAGGCCGACCAGGGCGACCAGCACCACACCAAGGTCGAGCTGGCCATCTCGGTCGAGCAGGTCGAGGAGAACTTCCGCCGCTACGACCTCTTCGACGACCAGGTCGAGCTGCTCAAGGGCTGGTTCTCCGACACCCTGCCGACCGCACCCATCGAGAAGATCGCGGTCCTGCGTCTCGACGGCGACATGTACGCCTCGACGATGGACGCCCTCGAGCCCCTCTACGACAAGGTGCCTGTCGGTGGCTACGTGATCGTCGACGACTACGGCGCCGTCAAGGCCTGCGCCCAGGCGATCCACGACTTCCGCGACGCCCGTGGCATCACCGACGAGCTCATCGAGATCGACTGGGCCGGGGTCTACTGGAGGAAGTCGTGACCGACGGCCCTGCACCCGAGCACCCCCAGCATTCCGTCGTCGACGGCGAACCCGCGAGCCATGCGGAGGACCCGATGCGGCGCATCAAGCGTCTCGAGCGCGACCTCGCCAGCGCGCGCAAGTGGTCGATGAAGTCGACGCGCCAGCTGCACGCCGCGGTGTCCAAGGACGTCCGGGCCGCCGAGCGGCGCGCCAAGCAGGCCGAGGACCGCGCCGTCGCGGCCGAGGAGCGCATCGAGAAGCTGCAGAAGCGCGCACGCAAGGCCGAGGCCGAGCTGGCCGAGGTGCGCAACAGTGCGACCTGGAAGGCCGGCCGCGTCGTCGTCGGCGTGCCGGGCAAGCTCAAGCGGCTCGGTCGCGGCTAGCCGATACCCGGGTCGGGTTGTCACTCTCAACAGGAGAGTGCTAAACATGGTGTTAGCACTCTCATCATGAGAGTGACAATCCGGAGCGGTGCCAGCTGAGGTCCTCAAGCCCGACGAGAATGGTTCGTCGGAGAGCGGGATCGTCCGTCGCGGGCAGCCCACCGATCTTCGGACCCACCGACTCCCACAAGAGGAATCGCAGATTATGGCGAAGCTGATTGCTTTCAACGAGGAGGCCCGGCGCGGCCTGGAGCGTGGCATGAACACGCTCGCCGACGCCGTCAAGGTCACCCTGGGCCCCAAGGGCCGCAACGTCGTGCTCGAGAAGAAGTGGGGTGCGCCCACCATCACCAACGATGGTGTGAGCATCGCCAAGGAGATCGAGCTCGAGGACCCCTACGAGAAGATCGGTGCCGAGCTCGTCAAGGAGGTCGCCAAGAAGACGGACGACGTCGCTGGCGACGGCACCACCACGGCCACCGTGCTGGCCCAGGCGATGGTCCGCGAGGGCCTGCGCAACGTCGCCGCGGGTGCCAACCCGATGAGCCTCAAGCGCGGCATCGAGGCCGCTGTCGCCGCCGTGTCGGACCACCTGTCCAACATGGCGATCGACATCGAGACCAAGGAGCAGATCGCTGCTACCGCCTCGATCTCGGCTGCTGACTCCACCGTCGGCGACATCATCGCCGAGGCGATGGACAAGGTCGGCAAGGAAGGCGTCATCACCGTCGAGGAGTCGAACACGTTCGGCCTCGACCTCGAGCTGACCGAGGGGATGCGCTTCGACAAGGGCTACATCTCGGCCTACTTCGTGACCGACCCCGAGCGCATGGAGACCGTGCTGGAGGACCCCTACGTCCTCATCGCCAACTCCAAGGTCAGCAACGTCAAGGACCTGCTGCCCCTGCTCGAGAAGGTCATGCAGTCCGGCAAGCCGCTGGTCATCATCGCCGAGGACGTCGACGGCGAGGCCCTGTCCACGCTGGTCGTCAACAAGATCCGTGGCACGTTCAAGTCCGTGGCCGTCAAGGCCCCCGGCTTCGGCGACCGCCGCAAGGCCATGCTCCAGGACATCGCGATCCTGACCGGCGGCCAGGTCATCTCCGAGGAGGTCGGCCTCAAGCTCGAGTCGGCCGGCATCGAGCTGCTCGGCCAGGCCCGCAAGGTCGTCATCACCAAGGACGAGACCACCATCGTCGAGGGTGCCGGCGACCAGGGCCAGATCGAGGGCCGGGTCAACCAGATCCGTGCCGAGATCGAGAAGTCCGACTCCGACTACGACCGCGAGAAGCTGCAGGAGCGCCTGGCCAAGCTGGCCGGCGGCGTTGCGGTCATCAAGGTCGGCGCGGCCACCGAGGTCGAGCTCAAGGAGCGCAAGCACCGCATCGAGGACGCCGTTCGCAACGCGAAGGCTGCCGTCGAGGAGGGCATCGTCGCCGGAGGCGGCGTCGCACTGGCCCAGGCCGGTGCCACCGCGTTCGACAAGCTCGACCTGACGGGCGACGAGGCCACTGGTGCCAACATCGTGCGCGTCGCGATCGAGGCCCCGCTCAAGCAGATCGCGGTCAACGCCGGTCTCGAGGGCGGCGTCATCGCCGAGAAGGTGCGCAACCTGCCCGTCGGTCAGGGCCTCAACGCCGCGACCGGCGAGTACGTCGACATGATCGCCACCGGCATCATCGACCCGGCCAAGGTGACGCGCTCGGCGCTGCAGAACGCGGCCTCCATCGCCGCGCTCTTCCTCACCACCGAGGCCGTCGTGGCCGACAAGCCCGAGAAGGCGGCGCCGATGCCCGGCGGCGGCGACATGGGCGGCATGGGCGGCATGGACTTCTGATCCGCCCGCTCCAGCACCACTGATTCACCTCACTGGCCCATCGCGACCTCGGTCGCGGTGGGCCAGTGGCCATTTCGGGCCGGGCCCGCGGCACGCTGCGCGAGAATGTGCGAAAGATTCGTGCCGTTGGCGGACATGAGATGTCGAGGGAAGGGAAGAAGCCATGAGCGAGGCGCACGACGAGGACCTACGGGCCCTGCTCGCCACCGCTGACCCGGCTGCCGCCCTGCCCCCGGCCGACCCCGCCGGGGTGGCCCGACTGATGGAGGACCTCATGCCCGAGATGCCCGAGCACACTGATGTCCACGAGGGCGTGACCACCGAGAACCGCGCCGACCACCTGCGCCAGCGCAGCCGCCTCACCTGGATCGTCGCAGCGGCCGCCGCAGCCGTCATCGTGGGAGGTGTCGCCTTCGTGCTGATCGGCGGCAGCGGTGAGGACGGTCCAGGCTCGGCGGGTTCCGAGGTCGTCGACTCGAGAGTCACCGGCGACGCCGACGGTGCCATCGATCCCGGAGAGGCGGCGAGCGTCACCGAGCTGACCCTGTCCGGCGACGCGTCGGCTGCGCGCTGCCTGACCCCCGAGTCGGCCCCCCAGGTCGTGGCTGCGCAGACGCTCGTCGTCGACGCCGTCGTCGAGTCGATCAGCGGGGGCGTCGTGACCCTGGCGCCGACGACCTTCTACGCCGGCGAGGCCACCGACCTCGTGACGGTGTCGGAGCCGGAGGGCGACCTGACCCGACTCCTCGCCGGGGTGGAGTTCACCGAGGGCGGGCGCTACCTCGTCTCCGCCACCGACGGCCGGGTCACGCTGTGCGGCTTCAGTGGCCCCTACAGCGCGTCGCTGGCCGGGATCTACAAGCGCGCCTTCACCGGGTGACCACCGGATGAGCGTCGTCGGACTGCTGCTCGCCGCCGGAGCCGGCTCGCGCATGGGCCGACCCAAGGCCCTGGTGCACGACCCGGACGGCACCTCGTGGCTGGTGCGTTCGATCGAGGTGCTGCGTGACTCGGGGTGCGACGAGGTGGTCGTCGTGCTCGGCGCCCAGGCCGACGAGGCCAGGGCGTTGGTGCCGTCGGGCGTGCCCGCCGTCGTCGCCCAGGACTGGGCCGACGGGATGGCGGCGTCGCTGCGGTGCGGCCTGCGCGCGCTGGCCACGACTGATGCGGACCTCGCGGTGGTCACGCTGGTGGACCTCCCCGACGTCACGGCCGAGGTCGTCCGCCGCGTGGTGGCGACCGCGACGGGCCCGCGCGCGCTCGCCCGGGCGTCGTACGACGGGCTGCCGGGGCACCCGGTCGTCCTCGGGCGCGACCACTGGTCGGCGATCGCTGACGACGTGACCGGTGACGAGGGCGCCAAAGGCTACCTGCGTCGCCACGACTGCGCGCTCGTCGAGTGCGGTGACCTCGCGACCGGGGCCGACCAGGACACACCGCCCGGGGCCGACGTCGAAGCCGGAGAGGCCTGAGCCGGCGCCGTTGGGCATGATGAGGACCATGGGTTGGTGGGAAGAACGTGTCGTGCCCGG
This sequence comes from Nocardioides sp., assembly GCF_034670285.1. Classification (GTDB taxonomy): domain Bacteria; phylum Actinomycetota; class Actinomycetes; order Propionibacteriales; family Nocardioidaceae; genus Nocardioides. The sequence continues at coordinate 9,826 of NZ_JAXMNS010000058.1, forward strand.
GCTGGTCGACCGCGCGCTCAAGGGCAAGGAGATCGGTGAGCTGCGCGCCGAGGCGTGCGCCGGCCTGAGCGGCACCGTGCTCGAGCTGGGGTTCGGCAGCGGTCTCAACTTGCGTCACCTGCCCGACACCGTGACCCGCGTCGATGCCGTGGAGCCCTCCGACCGGGGGTGGGCGATGTCGGAGCGTCGCCGCTCCCGCCACGACCTGCCGGTGCACCGGGTGGGGCTTGACGGCCAGCGACTCGACGCCGACGACACGTCGTACGACCACGTGCTCTGCACGTTCACGCTCTGCACGATCCCGGACCCGGCCCTCGCGCTGCGCGAGGTGCGTCGGGTGCTGCGCCCCGGAGGCACCTTCGCGTTCCTCGAGCACGGAGTGGCGCCCACCGACCGCATGGCCCGCTGGCAGCACCGGCTCGACCCGGTGCAGCGCCGTGTGGCCGGCGGCTGTCACCTGACCCGCGACGTGAGCGGCCTGGTCGCCGCCTCCGGCCTGGAGATCGACTCGGTGCGGGCGGAGTACCTGCCCGGCCCGCACACGCCGTGGACCTTCGGCTACCTCGGGACGGCTACGGCCGTGCCCGTCGGATCCTGATCGGGCCCTTCGCGGTCGACGGGTCGACCACGTGGCCTGCCTGGGTGATCTCGACCTCGCCGGCGTCGACGAGCCTGCGTGCCGCCCGACGGGCCGGCTCCATCAGCTCGCGCCAGTCGGTGTCCTGCTCGCCGCCGACCTTGCGAGCCGCCTCCGAGGGGCAGATCGTCGCGTCGCGGGCCCGAGCCGACAGCAGGTCGGTGATGGCGGACTCGAGGGCGCGGTCGACGGGGCTCACCCCACGCGCACGACACGACTTCGAGCAGTAGCGCACGTCGTCCCAGTCACGCTCCCACTTCTTGCGCCACTCGATCCGCCGCCCGCAGGCGACGCAGGTCTTCTCAGAGGGAGTGCCGGCCACAGGGCGATCCAAGCACGGCCAACCTGACACCAACGGGCGTCTGGCTAGCCTGTGAGCGTGGACACCTCCCCGGTCGAGCCTGCCTCGGGTCACAGCGCGACGCTCGACGTCGTCGACCCTGCGGACGTCGCCGCCCGGCTGGCCGGCACCGGCTACCTCTGCGACGACGACCTGGCTACGGTGGCCTTCCTCGCCCTGCGGATGCAGCGCCCGCTGCTGCTCGAGGGCGAGCCCGGCACGGGCAAGACCGCGCTCGCCGAGGCCCTCGCCCAGATGCTCGACATCCCGCTCGTGCGACTGCAGTGCTACGAGGGCATCGACGCCACGCAGGCGCTCTACGACTGGGACTTCCCGCGCCAGGTGCTCCACCTGCGCGCCCTCGAGGCTGTTGGTGGCGCCGACGGCGGTGCGGCCGGCGTCGAGGAGGCCGAGAAGGACCTGTACGACGAGCGCTTCCTGCTCGCACGCCCCGTGCTCACCGCGCTCCAGCAGAGCCCGGCCGTGCTGCTCGTCGACGAGATCGACCGCGCCGACGACGAGTTCGAGGCCTTCCTGCTGGAGGTGCTCTCGACCTACCAGGTGAGCATCCCCGAGCTCGGCACGGTGCGGGCCGCCACGCCTCCGATCGTCGTCCTCACCTCCAACCGCACCCGTGAGCTGCACGACGCCCTCAAGCGGCGTTGTCTCTACCACTGGATCGACCACCCCGGCCTCGACCGAGAGGTCGCCATCGTGCGCTCGCGGGCTCCGGAGGTCTCCGAGTCGTTGGCCGCCCAGGTCGTGGGCGTGGTGCAGCAGCTGCGGCACCGCGGTGACCTGGAGAAGCCGCCCGGGGTGGCCGAGACCCTCGACTGGGCCCGCGCCCTGGAGCACCTGGGCACGACCGAGCTCGACCTGGAGTCGTCGGCGCGCACCCTGGGGGCGCTGGTGAAGTATCGCGAGGACGCCGATCGCGTGCGCCAGGCGCTCGACGTCATGCTGCGACCGTGAGGGACGGTGGTTGAGGTGCACGAGACGAGCATCGAGACCCACGCGCCCGACGAGCTGCTGCTCGGCTTCACCCGCGCTCTGCGGGCCGCCGGAGTCGGCGTCACCCACGACCGCAGCGCCGGGTTCCTGGCCGCTGCTGCCGAGGTGGGGCTGGGTGACCAGCGGGCCGTCTTCGTCGCCGGGCAGGCCACGCTCTGCTCGTCGCCCGACGACCTGCTGCGCTACGCCCAGGTGTTCGACGCCTGGTTCAACTTCCGGGAGGGCCTGCCCCGCGAGCAGCCCGCGGCGCCGTCCCCGCCGTCGTACTCCGAGCTGGACCTGGACGACGCCGACCCCGACGACGACGGTGCGACCGGCGACGTGGAGATGCTGCGCGCTGCAGCGAGCGAGGCCGAGATCCTGCGCCACCGGGACGTGGCGGCGATGACGCCGTCGGAGAAGCGACGCCTCGACGCGATGTTCGCGACCCTGCGTCCGCGACCGCCGCTGCGGCGCACGGTGCGCCACGAGGCGTGGCGGCGCGGCCAGGT
>NZ_JAXMNS010000059.1:0-12149 GCF_034670285.1 Nocardioides sp.
CTCGGCCGAGCCGACGGTCACTACCTCCTCGTCCTCGGCGAGGAGCCGGCCCACTGCGAGCGGGTGGCCGCCACGCCGACCCGCGACGTCGCGACCTTCACCACCCAGGGGCTCGCGCTCGCCTACGCAGGCGCCCAGTCGTGCGCCAACCTGCGCTTTCTCGGCCACCTCACCGGCCCGGACACCCGCGACCGGTTGCTCGACGCGGTGCTCGGCGGACGACCGCTGCACATCCGCGACTACTTCTGATCACGCCCGAGCCCGCGAGGGCGTGATCGTCGGTGGTTGAGCAGCGAGCGCGGGTGAGGGACGAACCCGCGACCGAGCGTGTCGAAACCCGGTGACGTGCCTGACTTCGGCGATCCCGTCGGTGGTTGCGGCCGACGTCTGCCTCACCGGATCTCGTCGCGCCCTGCACGCCTTCGCAGGCTCAGGCGTGCGGCTTGCTCGATCTTCGCTCGCCCACGCGCCGCGCTCGTGCCTCGCGCGGCGCTGCTCGCTCGCTCGTTCTCGGTGCCGTCTGTCACTGATAGCTGATGAAACGGACCCGCGGGCGGATGGCCAGCACCCGTGCCGGCGACATGAGCCCGACGTCCTCGTCGTAGAAGAGCTTGAACCCGGAGTGGAACTTGTCGGCGCGCAGCACCGCCCGCATCGTCGCGATCTTCTGCTCACCGGTGCCGAAGCCGTCGACGTGCTGCACCGTCGCCAAGCGCTGGCGTACGGCGACCCGTCCGATCCGCTCGATCATGCTGGTGCGGAACTGGTGGAGCACGAACAGCTTCTGCGGCAGCCGCTCGCGCCTGGTGAGGTTGGCCAGCCACAGCGACACCTCGTTGACCTCGGCGGCGTCGACGCGTCCGATGACCCGGCCCGGCACCTCGGTGCGGGTCATCCGCCACTCGGGGTCGAGGGCCAGCCCGACGCGCGGGTCGCGCAACGCCCAGGTCCAGCGCTTGGCGACGTCGACGAAGCTCGCCCGCCCCGGCTGGACGTCGAGCAGCAGCAGCGCGTCGTGGCGGTGCGCGGCGCGCACGTAGCGCTCCACGTCGGCCCGGGCGATGTCGTGGTTGAAGTCGCCGTCAGGGCCCGGGACCGCGTCGGCGATCGTGACGATGAGCTCGAAGACCACCTGGACCGGCCGTCCGGGGCGCTCGAACGCGCGCGCGGCCCGGGTCAGTCGCCCGATGATCGCATCGGGGCGCTCCTCCCCCAGGACGCCGAGGGCTCCGCTGCTCGCCGTGCCGTAGTAGGCCACGAGCGTGCGGTTGCCCGCGAACACCCGCTCGCGCGGCTGCGGGGTCTCGACCGGCACCGGGGCCGGGCTAGGGGTCGGGCTAGGGGTCGAGGACGGGGACGGGGACGGGCTCGGGGTCGGCGAGCCCGTCGGCGACGGGCTGACCGTAGGGCCCGTCACGCTGGGGTCGGCCGAGCCGACGTCGCCGGCAGGGGCAGCAGAGTCCTGGTCGAAGAGCTCCGTCGCACCGGCCAGCGCCAGCAGTGCGACCAGCCCCAGGACCAGCCCGAGGACCAGCACCACCACCCACCGGAGCCCCGGACGACGACCACTCGCTGTCGTCATCCCCGACTCAGAAGGTCACGGCACCGTGAGCAGCGGAACCCACGGTTCGGGCGTACTTGCCCAGGACGCCCCGGGTGTACTTCGGCGGGCGCGGCTCCCAGCCCACCTTGCGGGCCTCCCACTCCTCCTCGGTGCCGACCGGGTCGACCTCGAGGGAGCGGTTGACGACGTCGAGGGTGATGGCATCGCCGTCGCGCACGAACGCGATGGGTCCGCCGTCGACGGCCTCGGGGGCCACGTGGCCGACGCAGAGTCCGGTCGTGCCGCCGGAGAAGCGACCGTCGGTGAGGAGCAGGACGTCCTTGCCCAGTCCGGCGCCCTTGATGGCTCCGGTGATCGCGAGCATCTCGCGCATGCCCGGGCCGCCCTTGGGGCCCTCGTAGCGGATGACGACCACGTCGCCGGCGCCGATCTTGCCCTCGGTCAGCGCGTCCATGGCGGCGCGCTCGCCGTCGAAGACGCGGGCGGTGCCGGTGAAGACCGACTCGTCGAACCCGGCCGACTTCACCACGGCGCCCTCGGGGGCCAGCGAGCCCTTGAGGATCGTGAGCCCGCCGGTGGCGTGGATCGGACGCTCGAGGGAGCGGATGACGTCGTCGTCGAGGGCCGGCGGGTTGAGGGCCTCGAGGTTCTCGGCCATCGTCTTGCCGGTGACGGTCAGGCAGTCGCCGTGCATGAGACCGGCGTCGAGCAGCGCCTTCATCACCACCGGGATGCCGCCGATCTTGTCGACGTCGTTCATGACGTAGCGACCGAACGGCTTGAGGTCGGCGAGGTGCGGGACCTTGTCGCCGACCCGGTTGAAGTCGTCGAGGGTCAGGTCGACCTCGGCCTCGCGCGCCATGGCGAGCAGGTGGAGCACGGCGTTGGTGGAGCCGCCGAGCGCCATGACGACGGTGATGGCGTTCTCGAAGGCCTTCTTGGTCATGATCTGGCGCGCGGTGATGCCCTGGCGCAGCATCTCGACAACGGCCTCGCCCGAACGGTGGGCGAAGCCGTCGCGGCGACGGTCGACCGCCGGCGGAGCGGCCGAGCCGGGCAGGCTCATCCCGATCGCCTCGGCGACTGCGGCCATGGTGTTGGCGGTGTACATGCCACCGCAGGCCCCCTCACCGGGGCAGATCGCCCGCTCGATGCGGTCGACCTCCTCGCGGGTGATCTTGCCGGCCAGGCAGGCACCGACGGCCTCGAAGGCGTCGATGATCGTGACGTCCTTGCCGTCCACCGAGCCCGGCATCGTGGAGCCGGCGTAGAGGAAGACTGCCGCCAGGTCGAGGCGGGCCGCGGCCATCATCATGCCCGGCAGCGACTTGTCGCAGCCGGCGAGCAGCACCGAGCCGTCGAGGCGCTCGGCCATCATCACGGTCTCGACCGAGTCGGCGATGACCTCGCGGGAGACCAGCGAGAAGTGCATGCCCTCGTGGCCCATGGAGATGCCGTCGGACACCGAGATGGTGCCGAACTCCAGCGGATAGCCGCCGGCCGCGTGCACACCGTTCTTCACGGCCTTGGCCAGGCGGTCGAGGGAGAGGTTGCAGGGAGTGATCTCGTTCCAGCTCGACGCCACACCGATCTGCGGCTTGGCGAAGTCGTCGTCGCCCATGCCGACCGCGCGCAGCATGCCGCGCGCCGCGGCTCTCTCGAGGCCGTCGGTGACGTCGCGGGAACGGGGCTTGATGTCGGGCTGTCCGCTCGGCTGGCCGACCTGGCCGGGAGTGTCGCTCATGCGCCCCAGGATAGGGCTCTGCTCCGACGAGGTCGGAGCCGCTCTCAGGCCTCGGCTGCGACCTTGAGCCTCGCGAGGCCTCGCTCGAAGTCCTTCCCCACCAGGCGGTCCATCGAGTAGACCTTGCCGACCAGCGCCATCAGGCCCTTCTGCTCACCTGACATCTCCCACGTGACCTCGGTTCCGCCGTTGCCGGGCTCGATCCGGAAGACCACGTCGTTGCTGGCTTTGAAGGGCTTCACGAAGCTGAGGGCCACCTCGATGCGCTCGGGGGACGACGCGACGATCTCCATCGTGCCCTGGCCGGCCTTGCGGTCTCCCAGCCACGCGTAGTGGGCGCCCACGCCGCTCGGGGCGCCGCTGTAGATGCGCTCCATGTCGGGGTCGACGTCCTCCCAGGGCGACCAGGCCTTCCACTCGTGGAAGTTGTTGACGAATGCGTGGACGAGCGCGGGGTCGGCGTCGACCGAGGTGCTGCGGCTCACGAGGAAGGTGCCCATGGGGGCATCGTGGCACAGCACCCCCGTCGAACGCAGGTGCTGCCGAGGGCCACGCCCGTTCCCGTCTACGATCGCCCGGTGCAGCGCCCCTCCCCGATCGTGCTCGTCCTCATCGGCATCGCATCGGTCCAGCTCGGGGCCGGGGTGGCGAAGTCGCTGTTCGACGAGGTCTCGCCCACCGTCATCGTGTGGCTGCGACTGGTCACGAGCGCCGCGATCCTCGCCGCCTACGCCCGCCCGCGTCTTCGGCGTCGTACGTCGCACGACTGGCTCGTGGTGCTCGGCTTCGGCGCCAGCCTCGGACTGATGAACCTGGCGATCTACCAGTCGTTCGCCCGGATCCCGCTCGGCATCGCGGTGACCATCGAGTTCATCGGTCCGCTGACCCTGGCCGTGCTCGGCTCGCGTCGTGCCCGGGACCTGATCTGGGTCGCGCTCGCCGCGATCGGCGTCGGCCTGCTCGGCATCGAGCGCGCCGACCTGGACGTCGTCGGGGTGGTGTGGGCGCTCGTGGCCGGTGCCATGTGGGCGGCCTACATCCTCCTCAGCGGATCGACCGGACGGCGGTGGGAAGGCCTGGACGGGCTGGCCGTGGCCAGCATCATCGCCACTCTGCTGCTCACCCCCGTGCTGGTCCTCACCGACGGCGCCCTGGGCGACACCTTCAGCAACCCGCACATCCTGCTTCTCGGGGCGGCGGTCGGACTGCTGAGCTCCGTCGTGCCCTACAGCTGCGAGCTGGTGGCGCTGCGCAGCCTGCGCGCGGCCACCTTCGGCATCCTGATGAGCCTCGAACCCGCCGCTGCCGCCCTGGTCGGCATCCTGATCCTCCAGGAGGTGCTCAGCCCGCTCCAGTGGCTCGCCGTCGGCTGCGTGATCGTGGCCAGCATCGGCGCCACGCGCTCGAGCGCCACGATCAGCGCTCCCGTGCCCGACTGAGAAGCGTGTGAGGAAGTTGTGAGTTCACCCAACTGTCATCCACAAGTGATGACGGACACGATCCTGAGGTCTAGCGTCACGACCATGCTCGGAAATCACCCGTTCGCCGCTCCTCTTCGAGGAGCCCTGACGCGCCTGCGCGACCTTCCGGTCGCGGTTCAGCAGCAGGCCCGACGCAACGCGATGGTCGCCGCCACCGCGTGCACGAAGCGCCGTGTCGAGCGCGAGGAGGTCGCCGACTTCCTGGAGCACCACAACCGCGGCACGCAGCAGGCCGCGTCGGTGGAGTCGACCGAGCCCGCTGCCGCCCCGACGGCTCGCGCGCACGGCTGATCCGACCCGCCGTCCGATTTACGGCGGTAACCGTCGCAGCGGGCCCGGCTCGGGCACAATCTCCGCCATGGCCCTGTCTGCAGCGAGCACCGACGCGACGTCCCTGCTCGAGTTCCGCGACGTCCTCTCCGACGACGGGACCCACCTGCGGGTGTGGACCAACGACCCGGGTGGCGTGATCGACGGCCCTACGGTCGTGCTGTGCAACGGCCTCGGCACCAGCCCGTACTGCTGGCCGGCGCTGCTCGACCCCGACTGCGGTGTCCGCGTCGTGTCGTGGAACCACCGTGGCGTGGGCGGCTCGGACCGCCCCAGCGACCCCTCGCACGTGGAGATCGAGAACTTCGTCGAGGACGGCCTCTCGGTCATGGACCACTTCGGCATCGACTCCGCCGTGCTGATGGGCTGGTCGATGGGGGTCAACACGATGTTCGAGCTGGCCGCTCGGCACCCCGAGCGGGTCGACGGGCTGTTCGCCGTGGCCGGCGTGCCGGGCGACACCTTCGCCACGATGCTGGCGCCGCTGCGACTCCCCCACTTCGTGGCTCGCAACCTCACCGTCAACCTGGCACGCGTGATGAGCGTGGCTGGCAAGGCCCTCAGCCCGTTCTCGCGCCGGCTGCCGATCGGACCCAGGACCGTCGCGCTCCTGTCGCACTCGGGGTTCATGCTCCCCCTGCGCGACCCCGACCTGGCCGAGGCGGCGATCAAGGAGTTCCTCACCACTCCGCTCGACTGGTACTTCCACCTCGCGCTGAGCACGTCGAGGCACGCGCGCGTGCGGCTGAGCACGATCTCGGTGCCGGCGATGTTCGTCGCAGGCACCTTCGACGTCCTCGCCGGAGCCCGTGACATGGCCAGCGCCGCGGCCCGCCTCGAGGAGTCGACCTACGTCGAGCTGTGCGGCACGCACTTCATCCAGATGGAACAGCCCGAGGTCGTGCACCAGCTGCTGCTGGACTTCCTCGAGCAGGTCGGCTGAGCCGGTGCGAGGCGCTCCGCTCCGACCCGCCGCGGCGGTCCTGGCCCCTGCCCTGGCCCTCGCTGTGCTGCTCTCCGGTTGCAACCAGGGAGGCAACGAGACGATCGTGAGCCTCACCGGCACCGCTCCTCCGACGCCGGTCGGCTCCGGCGTCCCGCAGGCTCCCACCACCGAGTCCGGCACTCCGTCCGCAGCGCCCACGAAGGGCAGCGGGTCGGGCAAGCGTGCGCCGCGGGTCGTCGACACCATCGCCACCGACCTCGCCGTGCCGTGGGGACTCGACTTCTTCCCCGACGGCGACGCCATCGTGACCGAACGTGACACCCAGCGGGTGCTGCGGATCTCGTCCGGCAAGAAGCACAAGGTGAGCGTGCTCGGCGTCCTCTCGGCCGCCGACCCGCAGGGCGAGGGCGGCCTGCTCGGGGTGGCGCTCTCGCCGAGCTTCGAGGTCGACCAGACGATCTATTTCTACCTCACCAGCAGCACCGACAACCGGATCGTGCGCAGCGTGCTCTCCGGCGGCGGGCTGACCCCGGTCGAGGTGGTGCTGGACGGCATCCCGAACGGCTTCATCCACGACGGCGGCCGCCTCGCCTTCGGCCCGGACGGCTATCTCTACGCCTCCACCGGAGAGGCCGGGCGCCCCGCCCTGGCAGCCAACAAGAAGTCGCTCGGCGGCAAGATCCTGCGGATCACCACCGAGGGCGAGCCTGCGCCAGGCAACCCGTTCGACTCTCCCGTGTGGAGCTATGGGCACCGCAACGTCCAGGGCCTCGCCTTCGACGACCGGGACAACCTGTGGGCCTCCGAGTTCGGTCAGGACGACGTCGACGAGCTCAACAAGATCACCGGCGGCGCCGACTACGGCTGGCCCGGTGTCGAGGGCCCGGGTGGCTCCAAGCGGCAGACCGACCCCCAACAGACCTGGGACGTCGCCGAGGCCTCGCCCTCGGGCCTGGCCTTTGCCAACGGCAACCTGTGGATGGCGGCCCTGCGCGGGGAGCGCGTCTGGCGGGTGCGGCTCAAGGGCGGCAAGGCCGTCGACCAGAAGTCGTTCTTCGTCGGCGACTACGGACGTCTGCGCACGATCGCGACCGCTCCCGACGGCACCCTGTGGGTCACCACCAGCAACCGGGACGGTCGCGGCGACCCGGCGGACTCCGACGACCGGATCCTCCAGCTCCGACCCTGACTTCCCCCCGAGGCGCCCGATCGGCAGGTAGCCTGGAGGTACTCGGGTCGATTGGACAGCTGCAAGCAGGGCTTTCGAAGGCCTTTCTTCATGCTGGGGGGTAGAAGATGTCGTACGGAGTCATGGCGTCGAAGGCTGCGCAGGTGCAGGTCGACCAGGTGAAGTCCGCCGATCAGGTCGACCCGTCGGTCGGTCAGACGGTGGCACGGACGGCCGCACAGGCACGGCGTCGATCGCGCCGCGACGAGCCCGCGCTCTGGGGCTCGGGTCGTCTCACGCTGACCTCGCTGCACCTGACCTTCGTGCCGGCCAGCGGGTCGTCGGGTGTGCCCGCTCTGACCCTCGCCCTCGCCGACATCATCGCGATCGAGAGCGGTGCGGGTCGCGGCCACAAGACGATCGCCTTCCGCACCGACGACGTCGTCCTGCGAGCACGCCTTGCCGGGTCGACCGCGTTCGCCCGTCAGGTCGCGACGTCGGTCGAGAGCAACCGCAAGCGCAGCGCGGTCTACCCGCCGCTTCCCGAGACCGGCGAGTTCAGGCTCAGCTCGGGCTGACGACGGCCCGCCGTGACGCACGCCGAAGCGTCGTCAGCACGCTCGGCCCCAGCAGCACCAGCGCGAGGGCGGTGGTGATCGCGCGCCCGGTGTCGAAGCTGCCCGTCGAGGTGATCAGGCTGTAGACGAGGAACGTCTGCAGGTTGTCGAGCAGCGGTGCCCCGGCGACGTACGACAGGTTGCCCTCGTGTCCCGGCACCGCGATGCCCAGCAGGAAGGGCCAGCCGGAGAGATTCATCAGCAGGCCGAAGGCGTACGCCGCCACCACGCCGTACGCGGCCAGCATCGCGATCTCCCAACGCCCCGACACCCGTCGCGGCAGCAGTCCGGCGCCCATCCCCACCCAGGCGGCGGCCATCATCTGGAAGGGCAGCCACGGGCCCACCCCGGCGGTGAGCAGCGCGGAGGCGAACAGCGACGTCACCCCCAGCACGAAGCCGAACCCGGCGCCGAAGACCCGGCCGGCGAGGATCAGCAGGAAGAAGACCAGCTCGACGCCGGCGGTGCCGGCCGAGAGCAGACGCATCAGGGCGTTGATCGCGCTGAGGACGCCGAGGATCGCCAGGACGCGCGAGTCCATGCCGCCCTCGCTGATCTCGGCGACGACGACCGCGATGACCAACGGCAGGAGCAGCAGGAAGAGGAACGGCGGGTCGGTGCGGCCGCTGCCGTCGGCCGGCACCTGCACCAGCAGCGGCCAGCAGAGCATCATCAGCCCGGCGACCGAGGCGACGCCGAGCACCAGGCGCGAGCGCAGCGCGAGGGGCACGGCACGCGGGTCCAGCAGCGTGCTCATGCCGGCTCCCCCGCTACGGCCAGGGCGGCGACCACCTCGTCGACGCGCAGCCACTGCGGTCCGAGGATCTTGGTGACCTGCGGCGCGAAGGCGGGCGACTCGGCGACCACCCGGCGTACCGGACCGGCGGAGACGACCTCGCCGTCGGCGAGCACGACGACGTCGTCGGCCGCGGTGGCGACGAACTCGACGTCGTGCGTGGCCACCAGGACCGCTCGACCCTCGCCGGCGAGGTCGCGCAGGATGGCGGCGAGGGCCGCCTTGGCGCTGTAGTCGAGGCCGCGGGTGGGCTCGTCGAGGAGGAGCACCTGGGGTCGTGCGGCGAGCACGAGGGCGAGCGCCAGCGCGAGCCGCTGGCCCTCGGACAGGTCGCGCGGGTGGGTGGCGTCGTCGATGCCGGGCACGAGCCGGTCGAGCAGGGCCCTGGTGTCGGGGCCTCCGGCCTCGCACTCCTCGGCCACGGTCTCGAGGTAGAGCAGGTCGCCCGACGTCTGGGGCAGCAGCCCCACGACGCCCCGGCGTCCGGCCGCACTCAGGGACGAGGGGTCCTGCCCGGCGACGTCGACGGTGCCGCCGCGGCGCTTGCGGGTGCCCTGGAGCGTCCACAGCAGGGTCGACTTGCCCGACCCGTTGCGACCCATCAGCGCCGTGACGCGGCCGGCGTCGAGGCTGACGTCGACCTCGCGCAGCGCGACGTGGGCACCGTGGGCCACCGACAGCCGGCGGCTGGCCAGCAGCGGGTCCGGGTGGTGGGGAGCCGGCGTGGACGGCGGCACCAGGTCGAGCGACCGGGCAGCACGACGGGCCTCGCGCACGGTGAGCGGGAGCGGCGTCCAGCCGGCAGCGCGACCGAGCTCGACGATCGGCGGCGCGACGGGTGAGTCGACCAGCAGGTCGGCGGGTGCGCCGACCCGGACCCTCCCGGCACCGGTGAACAGCGCCTTCCGGTCGGCGAAGGGCACCACCCGCTCGAGCCGGTGCTCGGCCAGGAGCACCGAGACCCCCAGGTCGTGCACCAGGCGGGTGAGGGTCGCGAGCACCTCCTCGGCGGCGGTGGGGTCCAGGGCCGAGGTCGGCTCGTCGAGGACCAGCAGCCGGGGGTGCATGGTGAGCACCGAGCCGATGGCCACACGCTGCTGCTCGCCGCCGGAGAGGGTGTGCAGGTCGCGGTGGCGCAGGTCGGCGATACCCAGCAGGTCGAGGGTCTCCTCGACCCGGCGGCGCATCGTCTCGGGCGCCAGGCCCAGCTGCTCCATCCCGTAGGCCAGCTCGTCCTCGGCGGTGTCGGTGACGAACCCGGCGGCCGGGTCCTGCCCGACGTACCCGATCACGTGGGCGCGCTCACGGGGCGGCGAGTCGATGATGCTGACGCCGTCCAGGAGCACGTCGCCGGTCAGGAGTCCGCCGCTGAAGCGCGGCACCAGCCCGGTCACGACGCCGAGCAGGGTCGACTTGCCGACGCCGGTGGGCCCCGAGACGAGGACGAGCTCGCCCTCCTCGATCTCGAGGTCGACGTGGTCGAGCACGGGCTGCGACCCCTCGTCGTCGTAGGTGAAGCAGATGTCGCGCAGGTCGATCATGACGCGCTCCTGACGGCTGCGGCCGGGGCTGCTCGTTGCGGAAGAGCGTGAGCCGGAGGCGGGGTCACCGCGACCACAGCGAGGCCGAGCAGTGCTGCCACGAGCGCCTCGAGGCTCAGCTGGGGTGCCGACGAGAGGTCGGGGTAGGCGATGGCCACCTGGGTCCGGTTGACCCACCAGCCCAGCACGGCCGCGCCGAGCCCGAGCCCGACGACCGCGACCTCGGCGGAGCGCCAGCGGTCGGGACGGTAGCGGGTGCGCTCGACGCGACGACCCGACACGACCAGGCCGCCCAGCGCCACGGCCAGGCCGACCGCCAGCATCGGGCCGGCCAGCAGCCGGGGTGCGGTCTGGTCGAGCAGGGCGTAGATGCCGACGACCACGCCGCACAGACCGCCGAGCATCAACGCGCCGGTCGTACGGCGTTCGGCCGGGGTGGCCGTGCCGGAGCGGCCGTAGCCGCGGGTGTCCATGCCGGCGGCGAGCGCCAGCGAGCGCTCGAGGGTGTCCTCGAGGACGGGCACGAGGTAGCGGCGCAGCCGCCGGACACGGCGGGTCTCCCCGGCGCGCAGCGTCTGCGCGGCACGCACGCGCTTGATGCTCTGGGTGAACTGTGGGAGCACGGTCACCGCCACCACGAGGGCGGTGCCGAGCTCGTAGAGCGCCGGCGGGAGCGAGCGCAGCAGACGCTTCGGGTTGGCCAGCGAGTTGGCGGCGCCGACGCAGATGATGATCGCGGCGAGCCGGAGGCCGTCGTACAGCCCGGCGAGCAGCGACTCCCGGGTGAGCGGGCCGAGCAAGTTGATGCCCAGCACGAAGTCGGGCAGGGGAATCTGCGGCAGGTCGAGCACGACCGTGCCCGGGTAGCCCCCGCCGAGGATCACGCGGAACAGCACGCGTAGGAAGACCGCGGCGACCCCGAGCCACACGTAGAAACGGAACGAGCGTGCCCACGCATGGTCGCTGCGCCGGGCCGAGACGACCGCCGCGGCCACCCCGATGACCATCAGCAGCACCAGCGGGTTCGTCGTGAGCGACGCCACCGCGGCGAGCCCGATCGCCCACAGCCACCAGGCCAGGGGATGCAGGTCGCGCGGCAGCGCGTTCACGACGACGACCTCACGGCGCGAGGACTCCTCGGCGACGGATCCACCAGGCCACCGCGGCGCCCCCGAAGAGCACCACGATCAGCGTCGGACCCACCCAGCCGGCCAGGGCGTCCTGGTCGGCGTCAGCCGCACTGTCGGAGTCGGTGTCCGCGGCCAGCACAGGCTCGGCCTCGGCAGTCGCCGACCCCTCGATCGGCGCGGGGGTGGCGCTGGCCTCCGCCTCCTCGGCCTCAGCTTCCTGAGCCTTCCCGACCTTGCCCTTCTTGCCCTTCTTGCCCGTGGCTGCAGGGTCCGCACCGGGTGACCCAGCGGCGGACGCCTTCTCCTCGTCGGAGGACTCCGTGGCGCTCGACTCGTTCGAGGTCGACGAGCTCGTCGAACCGCTCCCCGTCGAGCCGGACCCACCGTTGCCCTTCCCCGAGCCACCGGAGCCACCGGAGCCACCGGACGTCCCACCGGACGGGGCCGAGGACGACGGTGTGCTCGGCGTCGGCGTCGGCGCCGGGGTCGAGGCCGGGGTCGAAGCCCCGGGCCTGGTCGCTGCGGCACTCGGCCGGGCGTCGCCGGACGTCTCGTCCCACGAGAACCCGACCAGGCTGCCGGCCGGCAGCGTGAGCGAGCGGGCACCCTGGCTCGAGTAGGTCCAGGTGCTGCCGGCGTCGCCGTCCGACCACCACAGGCCCCAGTAGGCGCTGCTCGGGGAGGCGTTGACGCACGCGTCGCGCTCCGGGCTCGGCTTGCCGGCGACCCGGCACACGAAGCCCGGCTGACGCTGGGCGTCGGTGAGCGGGAGACCCGCTGCGGTGAAGAGATCGGCCGCCGTCTGACCGGCGCCGTCCCCGATGCAGTCGGA
>NZ_JAXMNS010000060.1:0-12036 GCF_034670285.1 Nocardioides sp.
GGTGCGGTCGTTGCTGGTGCCCGTGCTCGTCGTCGCCGCCCTCGGCCAGCCGGTGGCCGGCGTCGTGTTCGTGCTGGACGGCGTCCTGATCGGCGCGGGCGACGGGGTCTACCTCGCCTGGGCCGGTCTCGCCACGCTGGTCCTCTACGCCCCGGTCGCCCTCGCGATCGCTGCTGCCCAGGGCGGGCTGGTGTGGGTCTGGGTCTCCTTCGCCGGCCTGTTCATGGGCGGACGGCTCGTCACCCTGATGCTCCGCGAGCGCAGCGAGGCGTGGCTGGTCACCGGCGCGCCGCGCTGACGCCGCTCGCGCGCCCGTAGAGTCCCGGGCGTGAAACCTCTCCAGGCGATCGCGATGGGCTACGTCATCATCGCCCTCTTCGCACGCCAGGGCGGCTACGACCTCCTGGCGGACCCCCTCGGCTGGGCGCTGGTCCTGCTCGGCGTACGGCGGCTCCCCGACCCGATCGACCGGGCCGGCCTGACGTACGTCGGTGCCCTGGCCCTGCTGGTCTCGATCCCGCTGTGGGTGCCCGACGTCCTCGAGGCCATCGCCCGGGAGGACGCCTCGCTCGCCTGGGCGGCCAACCTGCCCGCCCTGGCCTTCGCCGCCCTGCTGTTCCGCCAGCTCAGCCAGGCCGCCCAGGGCGCCGGGGCCGTGACCGCGCAGATGGTCCTGCAGGGACTGTTCACCCTGACCCTCGTGGTGGCGCTGCTGCCCGCCCTCGTCTTCGGCGGCGGCCTCACGGTGCTCGAGGACCTCGCCGTCGGCACCGAGCAGCTGCTCAACCTCGCCGCCGTCGTGGTGCTCTTCACCTACTCAGGACACCGCTGGGCCGGCGCCCCCGAGTCAGATGTCGTGGGCCCGCCGCGGCCCGGCTCGAAATAGACCAACGGCCGCCCCCCCGAGGGGGACGGCCGCTGATCGGTGGTGCTGGTGCTCGGCGTGCGTCAGGCCGGGATGACGTTGAGGGCCACCGTGGCCGAGACGTCGTCGTGCAGCTTGACGGCAACCTTGTGGGCGCCGAGCGACTTGATCGGGTTGGTGACCACGATCGTGCGCTTGTCGATCGACTCACCGGCGACGTCGCCGAGGGCGGACGCGATGTCGGTGACCGTGACGGCGCCGAACAGGCGACCCTCGGCTCCGGAGCGGACCTTGAGGTCGACCGGACCGGCCTGCAGCTTGCGCTGCAGCTCGGCGGCGTGGTCGTGGTCGCGCACGGAGCGCGAGGCACGAGCAGCCTTGATGGAGTCGACCTGCTTCTGGCCGCCCTTGGTCCAACGGGTGGCGACGCCACGCGGGATCAGGTAGTTACGGCCGTAGCCGTTCTTGACCTCGACGATGTCGCCGGCCGCGCCGAGTCCATCGACTTCCTGGGTAAGGATGAGCTTCATGTCAACCTCTCTCAGCGACCGGTGGAGGTGTAGGGAAGCAGAGCGACCTCGCGGGCGTTCTTGACCGCGATGGCGACGTCCCGCTGGTGCTGGACGCAGTTGCCGGTCACGCGACGCGCGCGGATCTTGCCTCGGTCGGAGATGAACTTACGGAGGAGGCCGGTGTCCTTGTAGTCGACGCCGGTCGCCTTCTCCTTGCAGAACTGGCAAACCTTCTTCTTGGGCTTGCGCATCACTGCCTTGGCCATTGTGGTGCTTCCTTTCTAGAAGCCCGGCCCTGCGAAGCAGGGACGGAATGGTGACGGATGTGCTTGGTGTGGTGCTGGTGCTGCTGGATCGATCCAGGATCAGAACGGGGGCTCGTCCGAGCCCACGCCCGGGGCGCCCCACGGGTCGGTGGCGGGACGCTGGGCCCCACCGCCGGACGGAGCGCCGCCGCCGGGAGCCGGCGTGGCCCACGGGTCGTCGGCCTGCTGGCCGCCACCCTGACCGCCGCCGGAGTAACCGCCGCCACCCTGGCCGCCGCCCTGCTGGCCGCCGCCGTAACCCCCGCCGCCGCCGGAGCGACTGGCGCGGGCCACCTTGGCGGTGGCGTACTTGAGCGACGGACCGACTTCCTCGACCTCGAGCTCGACCACGGTGCGCTTCTCACCCTCACGCGTCTCGTACTGGCGCTGCTTGAGCCGCCCCTGCACGACGACGCGCATGCCCTTCTGCAAGGACTCGGCAACGTTTTCTGCGGCCTGACGCCAGACGGCGCAGGACAGGAACAGCGCGTCGCCGTCCTTCCACTCGTTGGAGTTCTTGTCGAAGGTGCGTGGGGTCGACGCGATCCGGAAGTTGGCCACCGCGGCCCCCGAGGGGGTGAAGCGGAGCTCCGGGTCGTCGACGAGGTTTCCCACGACGGTGATGATGGTCTCGCCGGCCATGAAGGTCTCCCTAGGAATCGTTTGATCCAGTGGTGTCGGTGTGCGCGCTCATCGTGGCGTGCGGCACCGACAGGGGAAAGTGCTTCTCCACAGATCGAGGTGACCTGGTGGAGAGCCCTCGCTCACTTAGCGTCGGGGCGAAGCACCTTCGTGCGCAGGATCGACTCGTTCAGCGTGAGCTGACGGTCGAACTCCTTGACCGTTGCGGGCTCGGCCGTCAGGTTGATGACGGCGTAGATGCCCTCGGCGTTCTTCTTGATCTCGTAGGACAGGCGACGCCGGCCCCACACCTCGACCTTGTCAACGGTGCCACCGTCGGTGCGGATGACGTTGAGGTACTTGTCGAGCGAAGGCTCGACAGTGCGCTCTTCGAGACTGGGGTCGAGGATGACCATCACTTCGTAGGCACGCAAAGCGACCCACCTCCTCTGGACTCAGCGGCCACGGTCTCTCCGTGGCAGGAGGGCTTTCTGCGTTGTTGCTGCATCTGGGTGGCCGGTGACCCATCGGTGGGGCGGACACAAAGACACCGAAGGCTAACAGCGGCCTCGGGACGACGCGAAAACCCCGTCCTGGCGGCTTCTGACCAGCCCGGGGCTACTGGTAGGTGAGCGGGTTGTCGACGACTGCCTCGGCCTGCTCGCCGACGACGAAGACGCCGTTGACGCCGGCCACCCCACCGGGGGCCTCGAAGGGCACGTAGATGCACGTGCGGTCGGGGCCGAAGCTCCAGATGTCCTGGAGCGAGCCGAGCACCTCGGTGCCGTCGAGGGAGTAGAGGGTGACGCCGATCGGGGTGCCGTCGGGGACCCCGCGGATGAGGTACTCGGCGTAGATCAGCTCGCCGGGCACCACCGCCATCTGCTGCGGCGCAGCGATCGTGCTCACGCCGTTGCAGCCGCCCTCGTCGCCGTCGGTGACCCACCCGGCCGACTCGAAGCTCACGTTGTCAGGCATCACGTCGCTGCGCGGCAGTGTGTCGACGTACGGCGAGACGTAGTCGGGGTCGCCGCCGCTGCGGGCGATCCGGAGCAGGTCGGAGGCCAGGTCGACGGGGCGGATCAGCGCCGAGCCCGAGGTGATGGCGCCGGCGGAGTCGGAGTTGGCGGTGATCACCGCGGTGTTGATCCCGATGATCTCGCCGGCGTCGTTGATCGAGGGACCGCCCGAGTTGCCGGACCCGAGGCGGACGTCGGAGTCGATGAAGCCGCGCTCGGTGCCGATCACCGGGTCGGACTGGAAGGTCGAGACCACGCCACGGGTGATGGTCAGCGGCTTGCTGAGCTGAGAGGCGACGTTGCCGATCGCGGGGTAGCCGAGCGCGGTGATCTCGTCGCCGGTGCGGACGTCGCTGCTCGAGCCGAGCGGCAGCGGCTCGGGGAGGTCGAGGTCGTCGCTGTCGACGGGGTTGCCGGCGGCGTCGGCAGTGATCTGGAGGACGGCGAGGTCGAGGTAGCCGTCGGCGACGATCGACTCCGCGCGGTAGGTCGGTTCGGCGGCGACGTCGTCGGAGCCCGAGGTGACCGAGACCAGCAGGAAGGCGGGGTCGCCACCTTCGATCGCTCCCTGTCCGGGCGCGGTCGGCTTGCCGACGTGGGCGTTGGTGAGGATCAGGCCGTCGCTGCTGATGATGCTGCCGGAGCCGGTGTAGAGCGGGTTGCCGGAGTCGTCGATGGCGGTGAGGAAGACCGAGGCCGCCTTCGCGCGGTCGAGCTCGGCGGAGTCGAGCCTGTCGTCGAGGGTGTCCTGACCGAGCCCGCCTCCGGCCGCCGGGGCGCGGTCGTCGCCGGTCACCGCGGCGCCGAGGGCCACCGCCCCCACGACGGCGAGGACGACGGCGAGAGCCGCCCCGCCGATCACCAGTGCCCGCTGACGCTTCTGGCGCGCCATCGCCGCCACGGCCTGGCCCACCGCCAGGACCGGGACGACCTCGATCTCGTAGCCGGCGTTCGGGTGACCCAGGCTGATCTCGGTGGGCTCCTCGATCAGCAGCGTCGAGATGCGCTCGCCGTCGACGTACGAGCCGCCGGTCGAGTGGTCGGTCCAGCGCCAGCCGTCGGGGCCGGGCTCGATCACGGCGTGCAGCCGGGAGACCGCGCTGTCGTCGGCGACGACCTCCATCTGCGGGTCGCGCCCGACTCGCACCGGCCCGTGGCCACCGAAGCGCACGTCGGAGTCGAGTCGTCGTCGCACCAGGAGACCGGGGGGCTCGGCCGGCCCTGCAGGTGTCCCGGTCGCCCCGGGGCCGCCAGGACCACCGGGATCACCGGGCCCGCCGCCGGGTGGGAACAGCGGGCCGCTGATCATCGTGGTGTCCAGGCCGACCGGGGGGCCGGTGGGCGGCGGGGGCGGCAGCGGCGAGCGCGTCGGCGCGCTCACGGTGACCGTGAGGCTGAACCCCTGGGTCGGGTCGCCGAAGCCGATCACGGTGGTGCCGGTGAGGTCGGCGCGCTGCACCCGGTGGCCGTTGACCCACGTGCCGAGCGAGCTGTCGAGGTCGACGACCTCCCAGCCGTCACCCACCGGCCTCAGCTCGGCGTGCGCCCGTGACACGGAGGCGTTGTCGGTCACGACATCACTGGCCGGGTCGCGGCCGATCCGGAAGACACGGGCGGTCGGCGATCCCCACGTCCGCGAGGACGACTGGATGCGGATGGTGCTCATGTGGGGCCTCCGGGGCGGGGACGCAGTGCGTCCGGACCACGCAGGACGTCTACAACGAGGGTATCCGGGCCCGCCGACTCGTGCGCCCGCTCCTAGAGTGCAGGCCATGAGCGTGCTTCCGATCGGTGCCCATGTCGACCAGACCGACCCCCTCGCCGAGGCCGCGGCCCGCGAGGCCTCGCTGGTGCAGATCTTCCTCGGCGACCCGCAGAGCTACAAGGGCCCCGAGATCAGGTACGCCGGGGGCGCCGACGCGCTGCGCGACGACGCGACCGCGGCCGGCGTCGACCTCTACGTGCACGCGCCCTACATCATCAACGTGGCGACCACGAACAACCGGATCCGGATCCCGAGCCGCAAGCTGCTCCAGAAGCACGTCGACGCCGCAGCCTCGATCGGCGCCAAGGGCCTGGTCGTGCACGGCGGGCACGTCAACAAGGCCGATGATCCCGAGACCGGCTTCGACAACTGGCGCAAGGCCATCGAGGCCACCGACCTCAAGGTGCCGCTCCTCATCGAGAACACCGCGGGCGGCGACAACGCGATGACGCGCTACCTCGAGCGCATCGGCCGCGTCTGGGACGCCATCGCGAGCGCCGAGGGCGCCGACCAGATCGGCTTCTGCCTCGACACCTGCCACGCCCACGCCGGCGGCAACGCGCTGGAGACCGTCGTGGACGACGTCCGCGCGATCACCGGTCGGATCGACCTGGTGCACTGCAACGACAGCCGCGACGCCTTCGACTCCGGCGCCGACCGCCACGCCAACTTCGGGGCCGGCACGATCGACCCCGAGCTGCTCGCCGCGGTCGTGCGCGACGCGGGTGCTCCGGTCGTGTGCGAGACCCCGGGCGGGGCCGAGGAGCACGCCGCCGACTTCGCCTGGCTTCGCGAACGGCTCTGACCCACCGGTAGCCTCGGCAGCGTGCTGACCGTCCGCGCCATCCCCGAGTCCGACCACCTGGGCTTCGTCGACTCCCGACGCTCGGCCAGCTTTCTCCAGACCCCCGCCTGGGGTGCGGTCAAGGGCGAGTGGCGCCGCGAGTCGCTCGGCTGGTTCGACGCAGAAGGTGCGCTCGTCGGCGCGGCGCTGGTGCTCTACCGCCAGCTGCCGAAGGTCAAGCGCTACCTCGCCTACCTGCCCGAGGGCCCGGTCATCGACTGGACCCTCGAACGAGGAGCCGAGGGCGACCAGGGCGGCGACCTGGCCCTCTGGCTCGACCCGCTCACCGCGCACCTGAAGAAGCAGGGCGCCTTCGGCGTGCGGATGGGGCCCCCGGTCGTCACGCGCCGCTGGAACGCCGCCGCCATCAAGGCCGGCATCGCCGACGACGCCGTACGACGCCTCGACGACGTCGCCCCGACCGTGCGCGACGCCGCGGGCGCCCGTGTCGTCTCCGAGCTGCACCGCCTCGGCTGGCAGCCCCAGACGGCCGAGGGCGGCTTCTCGGCCGGCCAGCCGCAGTACGTCTTCCAGATCCCGTTGCGTCACGCCGACGGCACCGCCCGCACCGAGGACGACGTCCTCAAGGGGATGAACCAGCAGTGGCGCCGCAACATCAAGAAGGCCACCAAGGAGGGCGTGGAGGTCACCACGAGCACGCCCGAGACACTCACCGCAGACCTCAAGGCGTTCCACGACCTCTACGTCCACACGGCCGAGCGCGATCACTTCACGCCGCGACCGCTGAGCTACTTCGTCACGATGATCGAGGCCCTCGGCGCCGAGAGTCCCGACCGGCTGCGGTTGTGGTTCGCCCGTCACGAGGGCGAGCTGGTCGCCTCGACGATCGCGATCCGCGTCGGTGCGCACGCCTGGTACTCCTACGGCGCCTCCTCCACCGAGAAGCGCGACGTGCGCGGCTCCAACGCCGTGCAGTGGGCGATGATCGCCGACGCGCTGGCAGCCGACGCCGACGTCTACGACCTGCGCGGCATCACCGACACCCTTGACGCCGACGACCCGCACGCCGGTCTCATCCAGTTCAAGGTCGGCACGGGCGGCGAGGCCGTCGAGTACGCCGGCGAGTGGGACCTCCCGCTCAACCGACTCCTCTACCGCGCGTTCGACACCTACATGAAGAGGCGGGGACGCGCGTGAGCCTCACCCTCACCGTCGACGGCGAGCGCTGGCGTCGACACCTCCGCACGGTCGCCGACGCCAACCCGGGCCTGGTCCCGGTCACCAAGGGCAACGGCTACGGCTTCACCCTGGGGCGTCTCGCCCGGCGCAGCGAGTGGCTCGGCGTCGACACGATCGCGGCCGGCACCTACACCGAGCTGCCCGAGCTCGCGAGCCGCTTCGACGGCTCGCTCGTCGTGCTCACCCCGTGGCGCCCCTTCGTCGACGACCTCGACCCCGCCCTCGCCGATCGCGTCATCCACACCCTCGGTCGCGTCGAGGACGTCGACGCCCTTCTGGCCCGTCAGCCCCGGGCCCGCTTCGTGCTGGAGATGCGCACCTCGATGGTGCGCCACGGCTTCCTCGCCCGCGAGCTCTGGGAGGCTGCCGAGCGGCTGCGCCACCACCGCGGGGCCCGCCTCGAGGGTCTGGCCCTGCACCTCCCGCTCGCTCAGGGCTCCCACCTCGGTGAGGTACGACGGCTGCTCAACGATGCCGTCGGCGCCGGGCTCGAGGGCCTCACCACCATCTGGGTCAGCCACCTCAGCCACGCCGAGCTCGACGTGCTGCGCTCGTCGTACGCCGACTTCACGATCCGGCCACGGATCGGCACCGGCCTCTGGCTCGGCGACCGCGGCGCACTGTACGTGTCCTCGACCGTGCTCGACGTGCACCCGCTCGAGCGGGGCGACTCGTTCGGCTACCGCGCCCGCACGGCGCCGAAGTCCGGCCACCTGCTCGTCGTCAGCGGCGGCACGGCGCACGGCATCGGCCTCGAGGCCCCCACCGGCGACTCCTCGATGAAGGCCCGCGCGGCCACCCTGGCGCGCGGCGGCCTCGACGCGGTCGGCTTCGTGCGCTCGCCCTTCTCGATCGACGGCAAGCAGCGGCTCTTCGGCGAACCGCCGCACATGCAGGCCTCGATGCTGTTCCTCCCGAGCGGTGCACGGGTGCCGGACGTCGGCGACCAGATCGAGGTGCGGGTGCGCTACACCACCACGTCGTTCGACCGCGTCGTCGTCACCTGAGCCGACCCGTCCGACCCGTCCGACCCGTCCGATACTGGCGGCGCCGCTGGCGCAGCCGGCTGCCGTCGCTCGGCGGCGACCGGGTCGTCGTCGTCCCACCAGACGTCGCCCACCACGCACGCGACGAGCCAGAGGGTGCCGACCACGTGCACGCCGATCCCGAGCCAGTAGAAGGCCGGCGGGCCGTTGCCACCGGGGTCGAGCAGTCCGCCCAGCCACCACGAGTGCAACGCGGCGAACAGCACCACGCTGCCCTGCCAGACGAGCAGGTCGCGCCAGCGTGGACGGGCCAGCGCGGCGAGCGGCAGCAGCCACAGTGCCTGGTGCGGCTCGAAGGACGGGCGCAGCAGCACGAACCCGGCCACCAGCAGCAGGGCGACCTGGCTGACGCGCGGCGGGGCCGGCACGAGGAGCGCGAACGCCACGACCGCTGCGACCCACACCCCGACCAGCACCCAGGACACGAGCAGCACCGTCGCGTGGGTCGGGGCGTCGTCGCCGAGGGCGCCGTCGAGGACGGTCCAGAACGTCCCGGCGTCAGGTCCTCGGTCGGCGGCCACGGCCCAGAACCGCTCCCACTGGGCGCGCCCCGACACGAAGGCGGGCGCGTTGAGCGCAGCCCACGTCGCAAGGGCCGCGACGGCGCACGGCAGCACCTCACGCACCCGACGAGTGCGCAGCGCGCTCAGTGCGAAGGCGATCAGCAGCAGCACGGGCCACACCCCGGCCGCCGCCCCGACGCCCACCGCGACGCCGGCGAGGGCTGCGCGACCGCGTGACCAGGCCAGCAGGGCGAGCGCGACCGCACTCACGGCCAAGAGGTGCCAGGCGCTCAGCCCGGTCACCACGAGCACCGGCGCCACGGCGAAGCCGGCGGCGTCCCACGGGCGACGCCGGTGCACCAGGCTCAGCGCCCAGGTCGTGAGAAGTGCCAGGACGGCGAAGCCGATCGCGTTCACGCCCACGAAGATCACCCGCTCACGACGGATGTCAGGATCGCGGGCCAGCGCGTCGGCCGACACGGCGTACCGCTCGCTCAGCTCGGGCGCGCCGGCGAGCACGTGGGTGACGCGCGCTGCGGCGTAGGCCCAGAGGCCGGTCAGCGCCGGCTCCTCCAGCACCGGGTGGCGATCGAGCGACGTCGGGTCGCCGTCCCACGGCCAGGTGCCTTCGACGAGCCCGGTGTCGGTGTAGGACTCGGCGACCTCGGAGGTGCACAGGTGGGAGTACGCGACGTCCCCGCTCCACCGCGCGCTGACGCACGACGTCTCCACGACCAGCCCGAGAGCGAAGGTGAGGGCCGTGAGACCCAGCAGCACGCGCACCGGTGTCCACCACGAGCCGTGACGACCGTCCTGGCTGTCGCGGGCCGAGCGCGCGCGGGCACGGCTCCCGACCGGACCGCCGACCGGCTCCGACAACGCCGCGACGAGCCGGTCGTCGACCGTGGGGTGCACGTGCCCCGCGGCCGGCTCCCCCCCGCGCGACGACACCCGGCTCACCCTCAGCCCGCCTCAGTCCACGCTCAGTCCGCGCCGCCACCCGAACCCGGCTTGGGCGTGGGGGTCGGCTTGGGCGACGCCGTCGGGGTGGGCGTCGGTGTCGGGGTCGGGGTGGGCGTCGGGGTCGGAGTCGGCGACTCGCACCTGAGCAGCCCACAGCTCTCCGTCGGGGGCGCGGGCGTAGGCGTGGGCGTCGGCGTGGGCGTCGGCTCGGGCGTGGGCTCCGGCGACGGTTCCTTGGTCGGCTTCTTGGTCGGCTTCGGCGTCGACTTCGGCGGCTGCGAGGACGCGGGCGGCGGGGTGTAGACCGGTGCTCGGTCCGTGCCCGGGGCGTCGCCGTCGACGTAGACGGGCTCGGGGAAGTCCAGGACCTCGGTGCCCTCGAGGGCGAGCCCCATCACGGCCGTCCAGGTGTCGGCCGGGAAGGCGCCACCGAAGTACGACGGCAGCCAGCCCTGCAGCTGCTCGTTGCCCTTGCCGCGCACGTACATCACCGCGGTCGACATCTGCGGCGTGTAGCCGGCGAACCAGGCCGAGGAGACCTCACCGAGGCCGTTCGTGGCCGTGCCGGTCTTGGCGGCCGCGGGCCGCCCGAGGCCGAGGGCGGCCGTGCCGGAGCCGGCGCGGACGTTCTCCTGCAGGGCGAAGGACACGTCGGCGGCGAGATCGGCGCTGAGCGCCCGCTTCGTGACGACCTTGTGGTTGTAGAGCACCTCGCCGTCGGCGGTGGTGACCTTCTCGATGACGTACGGCTCGGCCGCGACGCCCTCGTTGGCGAGCGTGGCGTAGCCGTTGGCCATGTTGATCGGGCTCACGGTCTGCGAGCCGAGGGCCACACCGGTGATCGCCTTGAGACCGGGCGAGGAGTCGGGGAAGCCGTCCTGCCGTCCGGCCTTGTTGGGCGGGATCCCCATCTTGTTGGCCATCTTGACGATCGACGTCGGGCCGTCGTCCATGGCCAGGGTCAGGTCGATGAAGGCCGAGTTGGCCGACTTCTGCGTGGCGGTGATGAGGTTGATCGCCGAGCCGAAGTCACTGTCGCCCTGGTTCTCGATCTCGGTGCCGTCGGGCAGCTCGTAGGGCGAGTTGCCGTCGAAGGTGTCGCGCAGCGCGAAGCCCTGGTCGAGCGCGGCGGCGAGCGCGAACGCCTTGAACGTCGACCCGGCCTGGCCGCCCGCGATCGCCCAGTTGAGCTGGGAGTCGAGGTAGTCCTGGCCGGCGTAGAAGCCGCGCACCGCACCGGTGCCCGGCTCGACGCTGCCCACGCCGATGTGGAGCTGCTTGTCGCCGAAGCCCTCGGGCTTGGCGTCGAGCACGCCCTGCTCGGCGGCCTTCATCGCCGACTGGTCGAAGGTCGTGGTGATGCGCAGGCCACCGCCGTCGATCTCCTCGTCGGTGAAGAGCGAGCCGTCCTTCTTGCGCAGCTCGACCAACGACTTCTTGACCATCGTCAGCATGTGGCCCTTCTGGCCGCCATAGCTGCTCTCGGCCACGACCTCGGTGAACTTGGGCAGCCGCTTGACCGCCTTGGCAGCCTTCGCCTCGGAGATGTCGCCGACCTCGGCCAACGAGTCGAGCACGTAGGCGTAGCGCTCGCGCAGTCGGTCCTTGGCGTCCTTGCCGTTGTCGGGGTCGAGGCCCGAGGGGTTGTTGAGCACGCTGGCGAGCACGGCCGACTGGCGCAGGTTGAGGTCGGCGGCGTCGACGCCGAAGAACGCCTCGGCAGCGGCCTCCGCGCCGTAGGTGCCGCGGCCGAAGTAGATGGTGTTGAGGTAGCCCTGCAGCACCTCGTCCTTGCTCTGCTCGCGCTGGATCTTCAGCGACAGGATCGCTTCCTTGATCTTGCGCGTGTAGGAGCGCTCCTGCGTGAGGTAGAGGATCTTCACGTACTGCTGGGTGATCGTGGAGGCACCCTGCTTGCTGTTGCCGCTCGCGTTGCTGAACGCCGCACGCAGGATGCCGCGTGGGTCGATGCCGCTGTCGGAGTAGAAGGAGCGGTTCTCCGCTGCGACCACCGCGTTCTTGAGGTTCTCGGAGATGTCGTCGAGGCCGACGATCTCGCGCTCCTGGGTGGCGAAGTTGCCGAGCTCGGTCGAGCCGTCCTCGTAGTAGACGAAGCTCGACTGCGTGAGGAACTCGTCGTTCGGCTGGGGGATCTCGATCGTCTTGTAGAGGAAGATGAAGACACCGACGGCGAACAGGGCCACCATCGCCCCGGAGCCGACGAGCAGGATCGCGCCGCGCGCGGCCCGCTGCTTCCACGTGCGCGTGGGGCGGTTGCGGAAGGTCAGCCGCTCGCCCCAGGTGCGCCGGGCGCCGTCGGCGCCGTACGCCGAGGACCCGCCGAGGAAGCCGGAGCGTGCGCCCCGTGCGGTGGAGCGGGAGGACGCCGTAGC
>NZ_JAXMNS010000061.1:0-12011 GCF_034670285.1 Nocardioides sp.
CTGGAACTCGGTGCAGTTGGACGTCGAGGTGAGCTCGCGGTACTTGCCCTGCGTGGGGATCCACGCCTCGCAGTCGAACTTGCGCTGCGCCGAGAGCCCGAGGTCGCCGGCGGCGGTGTCGATGACCTGGTAGGCCAGCTCGAGCTTGTCGAGGAAGGACTTCTCGATGTCGAGGAGGCGCTGGTGCTCGGCGTAGGAGTCCTCGGTGGTCGAGTAGACGAACATCTCGACCTTGTCGAACCAGTGCACGCGGATGATGCCGCGGGTGTCCTTGCCGTGCGAGCCGGCCTCCTTGCGGAAGCAGGGGCTGAACGCGGCGTAGCGCAGCGGCAACGAGGCACCGTCGAGGATCTCGCCGCCGTGGTAGGCGGCCATCGGCACCTCCGAGGTGCCGACGAGGTACATGTCCTGGCCCTCGATCCGGTAGACGTCGTCGGCGGCCTGGCCGAGGAAGCCGGTGGCGGCCATCGCCTCGGGCTTGACCATCGAGGGCGCGATCACCTGGGTGAAGCCGTGCTCGCGGGCGGTCTGGTTGGCGAGGTTGATCAGGGCGAACTCGAGCTCGGCCCCGACGCCGGTGAGGAAGTAGAACCGCGAGCCCGACACCTTCGCGCCGCGGTCGAGGTCGATGGCGCCGAGGATCTTGCCGAGCTCGACGTGGTCGCGGGGCTCGAAGCCCTCGGCGGCGAAGTCGCGGGGCGTGCCGATGGTCTCGAGGACGACGAAGTCGTCCTCGCCGCCGGCCGGCACCTCGTCGGCGGCCAGGTTGGGGATCGAGAGCAGCGCGTCGAGCCACTCGGCCTCGGCGGCCCCCTGCGCGGCCTCGGCCTCCTTGACCTCGGCCGAGAGCGTCTTGGTCTGGGCGAGCAGCGCCTGCTTCTCCTCGCCCTTCGCCTGGGGGATCAGCTTGCCGAGCTGCTTCTGCTCGGCGCGCTTGGCCTCGAACGCTCCGATCGCCGTACGGCGGGCGGTGTCGGCGGCCAGGGCGCGGTCGACGACGTCGTCGGAGAGACCGCGCTTGGCCTGGGCGGCTCGCACGCGGTCGGGGTCGTCTCGCAGCACTCGTGGATCGATCACACCGCGAGGCTATCTGGCCGCTCCGTCAGTCCACACCCGAGTTGTCGCGCTGTGCGGCGTGGGTGGGCGAGCGGGGCTGCGAGCAGGCCCTCGCCCGCGCGTGCTGTCTGACGATGACGGCGGCGTGGCGCGGGTTCGCCATACTGATGGGCGGCTGACGAACGACCCGTTCACGTCCGCGACCACCCACCCCGATCGGAGCCAGCCGGTGCTCGACCGCTCCCGCGTCACCCAGCTCAGCGCCGCCGCGCTGCTCCTCGCGCTGCTGGGAGCGTTGACCGCAGCGGTCCTGCAGGACTGGTCCTGGCTCGTCGACCTCGACGCCCGCGGTCGTACGGCGGCAGGCGATGTCAGCGGCGCGACGATGGACCAGGTCCTGCTCGTCGTCGAGGACGCCTTCAACCTGATCGCGATGACCGTCTACACGGTGGTGCTCGCTGCAGCGATGTTCGCCAAGGGCCACCGTCGTGCAGCCGGGTACGTCGTGGGCGTGATGGCGGCGACCGCGCTCGCCACCACCGGGCTCAAGGCCTGGATCGCCCGCGACCGACCCGAGTGGCAGAACCTCGACGCGCTGCACGAGAACGCCGCGTTCCCGTCGGGCCACGCGTCCTCGGCCGCCGCGCTTGCGGGCGTCGTCATCGTGCTGGTGCTCATGCTCGTGCGCCGCCAGGGCATCCGCCGGCTCGTGATCACCCTGACGGTGCTCGTCGCCCTCGTCGTGGGGCTCGACCGCATCCTGCTCGGCCGCCACTTCCCCTCCGACGTGGTCGGCGGGGCCCTGCTGGGAGCCGGCTTCGTGCTACTCGGCCTCGCCCTCATCAACCCGTTGCCGCGCAGCCACGCTCACAAGAGCGAGCCACTGCCCCAGGCGCTGCCGTCGGCCAAGCGACTCGCGGTCGTGCTCAACCCGATCAAGGTCGAGGACGTCGACGTCTTCCGCGCCACGGTCACCTCGATGGCGCGCGACGCCGGCTGGCAGGACCCGACCTGGCACCTGACCACCCCTGAGGACTCCGGCACAGGTCAGGCCGAGCTCGCCTCGGTCGAGGGCGCCGACCTCGTCATCGTCTGTGGCGGCGACGGCACCGTGCGCGAGGTCTGCGCCGAGCTGGCCGGCACCGGGATCCCGGTCGGGATCATCCCGGCCGGCACCGGCAACCTGCTCGCCCGCAACCTCCAGATCCCGCTCTACATCCGGGCCGCGATCGACATCGCCCTGACCGGTCAGGACCGGGCGATCGACATGGTCAAGGTGAGCGGTGACGCCGCCGAGGGCGAGCCGGACGTCGAGAGCCACTTCATGGTGATGGCCGGGATGGGCTTCGACGCCGCGATCATGGAGGGCGTCAACGAGGACATCAAGAAGCGCGTCGGCTGGCTGGCCTACGTGCTCTCGGCGCTCAAGTCGCTGATGTTCCCCGCGACCCGGGTCGAGCTGTCGGTCGACGGCGGCGAGTGGACCAAGCACCGCGCCCGGATGGTGATGGTCGGCAACGTCGGCTTCCTGCAGGCCGGGATGCCGCTGCTGCCCGACGCGATGATCGACGACGGCCAGCTCGACGTCGTGATCCTCAACCCGCGCCGGTTCCTGTCGTGGATCCCGCTGGCCCTGCGGGTGCTGGCCAAGCGCTCGCGCACCGACGACACGATCAACCGGATGACGGGTCGCACCGTGTCGATCCGTGCCGCCGCCGACGCCCCGCGTCAGCTCGACGGCGACTCGATCGGCCCCGGTCGCGAGATGCACATGGAGTGCATCCACGGCCGCCTGCTGGTGCGCGTCCCGCGCTGACGCCGGTTGCTCCGCAGCCGGGTGCTTGACCGACGGATGCTTGACTGACGGACATGACCCGACCCGCACCGCTCGAGGCCTGGCACCGCATCGCCGAGACCCGCGACGCCGCCGGCCTCGACGACCTGCTCGCCGACGACGTCGTGTTCCGCTCCCCCGCGGTGCACACCCCGCAGGAGGGCCGGGCGATCACGACCGCCTACCTCACCGCGGCCATGCACGTGCTCGGCCCGCAGCTGCGCTACCTCGACGAGTGGCACACCGGGAACGACGAGGGGCCCGACGACGGGTCGGGCAGCGCGGTCCTCGAGTTCGAGTCGATCATCGGCGACAAGACCGTCCACGGCATCGACATGCTGCGCTGGGGCGCCGACGGCCGCCTCACGTCGTTCACCGTGATGGCACGACCGTTCAAGGGCCTCGAGGCGCTGATCGGGGCGATGGCCGCCGAGCTGATGAAGGGTCTCGAGGCCGAGCAGTGAAGTAGCGCCGCCTCGGCGCCCCTGTCTGCGCCCCCGTCTGCGCGTCAGGGTCGCGCGTGCGCGATCGCCTCGTCCTCCTCGGGCGAGAGCTGCGCCTCGCAGGTCCAGCCTGCGATGTTCTTGGCGTAGGTGCGGGCTTCGCTGCGCGCGTGGATCGAGCTGAGCACGATGCCGTCGCCGGAGTCGTCGAGCAGCGCCAGGCTCCACGACAGGTGCCCGCCCATGTCGCCGAAGGCGTCGTAGCGCACGACCGCGAGGTGGCGCAGGCCCGCGCCGGTCTCGGCGCGCAGGGCGGCGACCTCCTGGCGCAGGCCGAGGACGTCGGTGGGCAGGTCGGAGCCGTCGGCCCGCGGGCTCGTACGACGGAGGGCCACCACGGCCAGCCCGGCTGCGGTGAGGGCGAGGACGAACGAGAGGGAGGCGAGCACCGCGAGCATGGCGTCAACCTAGTGTCGAGGCGGCCTCCCCCCGCGCTGCACCGCCGCGACGCCGGGGAGAATCGCCCCATGGACCTCGCTGCCCTCGCCCTCACCTTCGGCGCGATCTTCGTGGTCGAGCTCCCCGACAAGACGTTCCTGGCGACCCTGGTGTTGGCGACGAGGTACCGCCCACTGCTGGTGTGGATCGGCGTCGGCCTTGCCTTCACCGTGCAGACCGCCATCGCCGTCGGCCTCGGCCAGGCCGCCTCGCTGCTCCCCCAGGACCTCGTGCGCGGCATCGCCGCGGCGCTCTTCCTCGCCGGCGCGGTCGTGCTGGTGCGCGAGGGGCGACGCCACCTGCGTGCGGGCTCCGAGGTGGACGACGGTGCCGACGAGTACGACGCCGCCCCGGCGAGCGCCGTCGGCTGGCGGGCGGTGCTGGCGTCGTTCCTCGTGCTCTTCGCCGCCGAGTGGGGCGACCTCTCCCAGCTGCTGACCCTCTCGCTGGTCGCGCGCTACGAGGCACCCCTGAGCGTCTTCGTCGGCGCGCTCGCCGCACTGCTCACCGTCAGTGCGCTCGCCGTGATCGTCGGGCGCAGCCTGCTGCGGATCGTGGCGGTGCACGTGCTGCACTTCGTGGGCGCCGGGGTGTGCGTGCTGCTCGCGACGCTGACGGTGGTCGAGCTCGTCCGCTGAGGTCGGCCTGGTCGGCCTGGCTCTGGTCGAGGATCGGTGCCACCAGGTGACACCGATCCTCGAGTGGCGCGCCGGACCCGATCCTGAGGGCGCTCGGCGATAGCGTCGGGCGGTGGCCAGCCGTCGTCGATCCAGCGCTCGCCGACGGAGCGGGACGAAGCAGGCCCCGAAGCCGTTGCCCGTCGCCGGTCCGGGCGAGCGGCTGTGGGTGCTCGACGTGCCCTACGGGACCCAGGTCGACGGCGCCTCCTGGCACTCCGCGGTCAAGACGCACCTGTACGTCGGGCCCGACCTGCCCGCGCATCTCACGCCGTACGCCCCCGGGCCCCACACCCTCGGGCGGTTCGTCGAGAACAACCTCAACCCCGACGACCCGACGCCCGACCCGGAGGCGCCACAGGCACCTGAGGCGCTCGAGCCCCGGCGGCTCCAGTTCGAGGCAGCCGACGCGATCGCGGCGCGTGCCGAGGCCGGTGGGCGACAGTTTCTGCTGGCCGACGAGCCGGGGGTGGGCAAGACGATCTCGGCGGTGCTCGGCGCGGCCGCGGTGGGCGACCTCCGCGGGGCGCGACGCGTGCTCGTCGTCGCCGACCGACCAGCAGCGATCACGATCGGCCACTGGTGCCGCACGATCACGGCGCTGGGCGACGGCGGCCTCGAGTGGGTCGTCATCACCTGGGACCGGCTGGAGAAGGTCACCGACCACGCGTGGGACGTGATCATCGCCGACGAGGCCCACGCCCTGCGCCGCACCACGACCAAGCGGTGGAAGCTCTGGGCGAAGATCTCGGGCCACGGCAAGCCGCACGACAAGGCGCCGTTCGTGATCGCGGTGACGGCGACACCCGGGCACACCCCGCTCGAGCTGCCCTACCTCGCTCCGGCCTACGCGCAGGTGCTCGGCGAGCCGATGAAGGAGTGGACGTCGGCCACGCAGGCCGGGGCCGCGTTCGCCGGCGCGCTCGAGCGGCACGGCGTGGGGGTGGAGCACGGCCGCTACGGGGCAACCTGGACCGCCGATCCGTCCCGGCGCGCGGCGGACCTCAAGCTGGTGCGCGGCTGGCTCGACGAGGAGCGGCCAGCGGCGATGCACCGCGCTGCCCCGTGGGGACCGGTGCCGATCTCGGGGATGCCGGTGACGCTCACCCCGGCCGAGCGGGCGACGTACGAGGCCGACTGGGGCGAGTTCTGCCGCGAGATGGACCTCGCCCGGCGCGGCCGCAACACCGCGAAGGGCCGCGCTGCGCTGCTGCGCTTCCGGCAGAAGGCCGGGCTGATCCGTGTCGACTCGACGGTCGACTGGATCGCCCAGCAGGTGCAGGCGGAGCGGCAGGTCGCCTGCTCGGTCGAGTTCATCTCGACCGCCGCCGACCCGATCACCGAGCGGCTGCGCGACTCCGGCATCGAGGTCGCCACCATCTACGGCCGCGACCGGTTCGACCCGAAGGCCGAGCGGCTGCGGTTCCAGACCGGGGAGGCGAAGGTCTGTGTCTTCACCACCGTCGCCTCGATCAGCCTGCACGCCGGCGAGAGCCTCCCCGGGGGCCGCCAGGCGAGCACCGAGCCCCGCGTCGGCGTCTTCCACCAGGCCCGCTTCTCCGGCATCGCCGGACGGCAGGTGACCGGACGCACCCACCGCGACCACCAGGTCTCGCCGTGGCACATCGCCTACGCCGAGGGCACCGTCGAGGAACAGGTCGGCAAGGTGATGGTGGAGCGCATCGCCGCCGCCTCCGACACGGTCGGCAGCGACACCGCCGGCCTCACCGACCTCGCCCTGCTGCTCGGGGCCGACTGGCTGCCGCCCGCGAGCCTGACCGAGGGCCACGTCTGACCGCCCGCCGGCGTGCGATCCTGTGCTCCCATCAGCAGACGTGAGGACCCGGATGTCGATCGAGCCGATGCTCGCCTGGGTGCGGAAGCGGCCCCTCTGGACGGCACTCCTGATCGGGCTCGTGCTGGCCGGCGTGGCCACGGCCGGCTATGCCGCGGGCAGCCAGACTCGCGTCGTCACCGAGCAGGCGACCTGCCAATCCTTCCTCGGCGACGTCGCCTGCGAGCTGGATGGCGGTGGATCGATCGGATTCACCCCGGTCATCGTGTGGACCGACGGCCCGAACACGATCAACGAAGGCAGCAGGCCGGCGTGCCTGCCGCCCGACGGCCCGATCGAGCGGCCCGTCCAGATCTCGTGGGTCGACGTCGACCTCGAGGGGATCAGCTGGCGCCATGCGCTCAGGGTCGACTGCTGACCTCGCACCGTCTTTGCCGAGGACGCCACTAAGGTTCTGCCATGACCGATGCGAGCACCACTCCCACCAACGGCCCGACCCACGGCGCCGACAGCGAGGTCGGCCGGCTGCGCACGGTCATGCTGCACCGTCCGGGCCACGAGCTCTCGCGCCTGACGCCGCGCAACAACGACCAGCTGCTCTTCGACGGCGTCCCGTGGGTCGCCCGGGCCCAGGAGGAGCACGACGCCTTCGCGCAGGCCCTGCGCGACCGCGACGTCGAGGTCCTCTACCTCACCGACCTGCTCACCGAGACCCTCGCGGTCGAGGAGGCCCGCGCCGCGGCGATCGACACCGCGCTGAGCGACCTCGAGCTCGGCGACACGATGCGCCACTACCTCGACGGCTTCCTCGGCGACGCCGACCCGGCTCACCTGACCACGCTGCTCACCGCCGGCATCCGCAACGACGAGGTGCGTGGCGGCTTCGGGCTGGTCACCTCCCTGATGCCGCACGACTCGTTCCTCATCGACCCGCTGCCCAACCTGCTCTTCACGCGTGACTCCTCGGTGTGGGTGCGCGACCACATCGCGATCACCTCGCTGGCGATGCCTGCCCGCAAGCGCGAGACCCAGCTGACCGAGCTGATCTACACCCTCCACCCGCGCTTCGTCGGCACCCCGCGCATCCACGGCCACCACTACGAGCACGTCGAGGGTGGCGACGTCCTCCTGCTCGCCCCGGGCGTCATCGCCGTCGGAGTCGGCGAGCGGACGACGGCCGCCGGCGTGGAGCGACTGGCCCGCCAGGTCTTCGAGGACGACCTCGCGCACACGGTGCTCGCCGTCCCGATCGCGCAGGAGCGCGCCACCATGCACCTCGACACGATCTGCACGATGGTCGACGTCGACAAGATGGTGGTCTACGAGAACGTCGCCGACTCCCTCGTCGCCCACGCCGTCACCCGCGACGGCCAGGACGACGACGGCACCCTGCGCCTCGCCGTCTCGCCGCCCGAGCCGTTCCTGGTGGCCGCCGCCAAGGCGATGGGCATCGACACGCTGCACCGCATCGACACCGGTCTCGACCCCGTCACCGCCGAGCGCGAGCAGTGGGACGACGGCAACAACACCCTCGCGCTCGCGCCGCGGGTCGCAATGGCCTACGAGCGCAACGACGCCACCAACGCCCGCCTCGAGGAGGCCGGCATCGAGGTCATCCGCATCGCCGGCTCCGAGCTCGGCTCGGGCCGTGGCGGACCGCGCTGCATGAGCTGCCCGATCGTGCGCGATCCCCTCGGCTGACCTCCCCGTTCGCCGTTCCCCCGTTTCCTGGACACACCTGCACCGACGCGCGAGGATCCGTAACGTGCGTCAGCACCGGTGCTCCCCGACGAAAGGCCCCTCATGGCAACGTTCTTCGACTCCTTCACCCCCCGCGAGGTCGCGCAGATCAGCTCGCACGGACGCCGCGTCAAGCTGCCCGAGGGCTGGTCGCCGATCTGGGAGAACACCCCGGCCGACAAGGCCTACATCCTCCTCGAGGGCACCGTCTCCGTGCGTCGTGACGGCGCCGAGATCGCCTCGCTCGGCCCCGGCGACATCGTCGGCGAGGCCGCGATCGTCGGCCACAAGCTGCGCACCGCCTCGATCGTCGCGATGAGCCCGCTCCAGGCCATCCACTTCACCGACACCGACATCCGCGAGCTCATCGAGGAGATGCCGGCCTTCGCCGAGAAGATCGCGGCCGTCGCGCAGTCGCGCATCAAGTCCGACTGAACGACGTGGGGGGCGCTGAGGACGTCGACGGCGCCCGCGCCGGCGACGGTCCGGGTGCGCCCGACCTCGTCGGAGCGTTCGACGCAGCCGAGGCCTCGCTGCTCGGGGCCGAGCCGAGCCTGACCCGCCTGCAGGTCTGCGAGCAGACCGGCATCGACCTCGAGGTCGCCACCCGCCTGTGGCACCTGATGGGCTTTGCCCACGCCGCCGACGACGAGGTCGCCTTCACTCCGGCCGACGTCGAGGCGCTGCGCCACGCCTGGGACCTCGTCGAGCTCGGCATCCTCTCCCCCGACCGACAGGCTGCGCTGGTGCGCACCTGGGGGCGCAGCTTTGCCCGACTCGCGGAGTGGCAGACCAGCCTGCTCACCTCGGTCGCCCTCGAGGACGCCGAGCGGCGCGGCGAGACGGCCGACCCGGCCGCCACCCTCACCGCCCTCACCGAGCAGGTGCTGCCGCGCGTGGAAGCGCTCCAGACCTACGTGTGGCGCCGTCACCTCGTCAGCGCCGGCGGTCGGATGCTCGCGGTCGCCGACCCCGCGGCCCCCTCGTTGCCCACCGCCGTGGTCTTCGTCGACATCGTCGGCTACACCTCACGCAGCAAGACCCTCACCGACACCGAGCTCGTCGCCTGGATCGAGGACTTCGAGGGGGCCACTGCCGACCTCGTCAACGCCGTCGGCGGCCGGATCATCAAGAACATCGGTGACGAGGTGCTCTTCGTCGTCGACGAGCCCGAGGACGCCGTCCGCGTGGCGCTCCGGATGGCCGCGCGCGGGAGCGACGCCGACGACCGCTACCCCGAGGTGCGCGCCGGGATCGCCTACGGCGAGGTCGTGCTGCGGCTCGGGGACGTGTTCGGCCCGACGGTCAACATCGCCTCGAGGCTGACGTCGCTCGCGCGCCCGGGCACGGTGCTGGTCGACCGCGGCGCGCACGACGCGCTCGAGGTCGACGAGCGGGAGACCCGCGAGGTCCACGACACCGACACCGACACCGACACCGACACCGCCGGGCCCACGACGTACCGCTTCAAGCGCCTGCGCAACGTCTCGGTCAAGGGCTACTCGCGCCTGGCCGCCTGGTCGGTGCGCGAGCGCTGATGTAGACAGGGTTCTCAGGGAGTTCCTGACGTTCTCAGGGGTAGTTCTCCCTGAGAACGTCAGGAATCCCCGGTGATCCGGGGATTCCTGCACCCGCAGTCGCTCAGCGGATGGTGACCTGACGGTTGGCCAGCCCCGAGCGAGCCGAACGCTGCTCGGTGGTGAGGTCGGAGGTGTCGGCGAGCGCCTGGTCGAGGGCGGTCTTGAACGCGGCGGCCGGGTCCTCGAGCACCTCGGCGCCGGTGCCGACGGGGAGGTCCCAGACGGGCACGAGCAGGCCGTGGGCGCGGAACATGCCGACCAGGCGGGCGTCGGGCACGATCACGTCGGCGCCGTCGACGTGCAGACGGGCCAGCGCGTCGAGCAGCTCGCCCTCGGGCTCGGGCATGACCCAGCGCAGGTGCTCCTTGGGTCCGACGTTGGTCCAGTACGCCGCCTCGACCGACGACAGGCGCGCGGTCGGGGAGGCAGCCTCGTTGGCCTGGGCGAGAGCGTCCTCGAGACCGTCGGTGGCGGCGAGGTCGCTGGTCCAGAACTCGAAGCCCTCGTGCACGGTGACGTCGAGGGAGGTGTTGGTGACGAGGTCCTGCAGACGCGGGCCCTCGCCGGGAGCGGACGGCAGACCGATCAGGTCGGGCTCGGAGTCGAGGGCGAGCTGGAGGGCGGCGGCGAGGTCGCGCGACGGGTCGCCGTAGTTGTGCTGGACCTGGAGGCCCAGCCACACCTCGCCGCTCTCGCGCGACATGGCGGGCGCGGCCATCGGCAGCAGGGTGCAGAGCTTGACGATGCGGTCACCGGCACCGACGACCTGGAGCGGCGCGGTGGCAGCGGGCACCAGCTCGCGCAGCGCGATCAGGTCGCACTCGCCGGCCAGGCCCTCGAAGGGGCGGGCGTTGAAGACGGCCGACGCGCCACCGGCTGCACCGTGGCAGGCCTTGTAGCGCTTGCCCGAGCCGCACGGGCAGGGCTGGCGCGGGTTGACGGCGCCCTCACCGGCCGGGACGGACGCAGCGGCGGAGGTGCGGTTCTTGACGCGTGAGCTCTTTCCCATACCTGCGAACCTACCGCCCGAGCGTCTCCAGGATGTAGGCCGGGCGATCGGAGATGACCGCCTTGACGCCGAGCTCACGGCACAGGCGCAGGTCGCTCTCGGTGTTGACGGTCCAGACGTGGATGTCGTGGCCGGCCTGGCTGATCCGGGTGCCGAGGCGCGGGTGCTCGCGAAGCAGGTCGATGCCGGGGCCCAGGATCCAGTCGTCACCGACGATCCGACGCAGCATGGGCCAGTGGGTCACCTTGTCGATGAGCTGCACGAGCTGGACGTCGGGCGCCATCCGCTCGACCCGTTGCAGGGCGGTGAAGGAGAAGCTCATCACCCGCACCGGGGAGCCGGGCGCGTCCCACCCGAAGTCGCGCAGCATCTCGACCAGACGGCGCTCCACCAGGCCGCCGAACCGGGTCGGGTGCTTGGTCTCGATCGCCACCTCCACCCGGCGGCCGTAGTCGGCGACGGTCTCGAGCAGCTTGCGCAGCGTGAGCACCCGGTCGAGCGACTCGTCACGGTCGGGCGCCTCGTCGTTCAGGTCACCCCAGGGGTTCTTCCAGGAGGCGAAGTCGAGCTCGTTGAGGTCGGCCAGGTCGGTGGTCGAGACCAGCCCGGGCGTGCTCGTCGTACGGCGTAGGTCGCGGTCGTGCACGCAGACCAGGTGGCCGTCGGCGGTGAGCCGCACGTCGCACTCCAGGCCGTCGACGCCGGCCTCGAGCGCCGCGATGTAAGCCCCCAGCGTGTGCTCGGCGATCTCGTGGCTCGCCCCGCGGTGAGCCACCACCTGCGGGGAGCTGAGCCGTCCGGGAGTCATCGCCGCCACCCCGTCAGCCGGCGCGTCCGCGCAGCGGGGCCGTGAGCGGGCGCCGAGAGAGCGTCGTCATGGCCACCATCCTGCCGGACAGCTGCGCCGATGGACCGGCAAACACGGCCAGTCGGCGACTAGAGTCGGTCTCGTGCCCGAGCTGCCCGAGGTGGAAGCGCTGGCCCTCGACCTCCGGGGCCGGCTCGACGGTCGTGCGATCACCGCGGTCCACCTGGCCACGTTCAGCGCGCTGAAGACCTACGACCCGCCGCTCTCCGCGCTGAGCGGCACCCTGGTCGACCAGGTCACCCGGCACGGCAAGTTCCTCGACATCGAGGCCTCCGGCCTCCACCTCATCTTCCACCTCGCCCGCGCCGGCTGGGTGCGCTGGCGCGACGAGGTGCCGGCGCTCCCGCCGCGCCCCAGCAACAAGAACCCGCTCGCCGTCCGCATCGTGCTCGACGACGACGCCGGGCTCGACGTCACCGAGGCCGGCACCAAGAAGAGCTTGGCGATGTATGTCGTCCGCTCGCCGTCCGACGTGCCGGGCATCGTCTCGCTCGGCCCGGACCCGATGACC
>NZ_JAXMNS010000062.1:0-11916 GCF_034670285.1 Nocardioides sp.
CCGGCCAGTGGGTCTTGAGCCATGCCGACTGGTAGGTCGGGAGCGCGAAGGCCGCCGCGTGGGCCTTGCAGAACCCGAAGGAGGCGAACGCCTCGAGGACCGCCCAGACCTGGTCGACGACCGTCAGCGGGTAGCCCCGCCCGAGAGCTCGGGGGAAGAACCACAGCTTGACCTGCGCCATCGCCTCGACATCCCCCAGGGCCCGCCGCTTCACGTCGGCCTCGGCGTAGGAGACGCCGGCGAGCTCGCCGATGATCTGGATGACCTGCTCGTGGAAGACGACGACGCCATGGGTCTCGCGCAGGATCGGGCGCAGGTCGTCGTGGAGGTAGGAGGAGACCCGCCAGCCGTGCTTGACGTCGAGGTAGGGGCTGATCATGTCGCTCTTGACCGGCCCGGGACGGAACAGCGAGATGTCGACGACGATCTCCTCGAAGTCGTCGATGCCGGACTTGCCGATCAGCTCGCGCTGCCCGGGCGACTCGATCTGGAACACCCCGAGGGTCTGGGCGGTGCTGATCATCGCGAAGGTCTCGGCATCGTCGAAGGGCACCTGCCGCTGGTCGTCGAGGTCGAGGTCGACGTCGTCGACCCGCTTGATCTCGGCCACCGCGTGCGCCATGGCCGACTGCATCCGGATGCCGAGGACGTCGAGCTTGAGCAGACCGAGGTGCTCGACGTCGTCCTTGTCGAACTGGCTCATCGGGAAGCCGGCAAAGCTGGCCTCGACCGGGGTGCGGTCGAGCAGGGTCGCGTCGGAGAGCAGCACGCCGCAGGGGTGCATCGCCACGTGCCGTGGCAGCCCGTCGAGCCGCTCCACGAGGTCGAACATCACCTCGAGCCTGGTCTCGCTCAACCCTGCCGATCGCAGCTCGGGCAGGTCCTGGAGCGCTCGGCGGGCGTCTCGGGCGCGGATGTGGGGGAACGCCTTCGCGATGGCATCGGTCTCCCCCGGTGGCATCCCGAGGGCTGCGCCGACGTCGCGGACCGCGTGACGCACCCGGTAGGTGTCCATCATCGAGACCGTCACGCAGCGCTCGCCGCTGAAGCGGTCGAGGATCCGCTCGTATACCTCGGGCCGGCGCTCGGACTCGACGTCGACGTCGATGTCGGGCAGTGCCCCCCGCAGCGGGGAGAGGAAGCGCTCCATGAGCAGGCCGTGCCGGATCGGGTCGACGCCGGAGACCCCGAGCAGGTAGTTGACCAGGCTCCCGGCTCCGGAGCCACGCGCGGCGCACCGCACCCCCATGTCGCGGATCAGGTCGGTGACGTCTCCGACGGTGAGGAAGTACGACGCGTAGCCGAGGTCGCGGATCAGCTCGAGCTCGTCGTCGAGCCTCTTCCAGACCACCTGCCGGGGCCCGGAGCCGTAGCGGTCGCCGAGGGCGCCCTCACACCGCTCACGCAGGGCGGCGTCGGCGCTGGCGTGGCGCGAGGAGAGCGTGAACTCGGGGAAGTGGATCTCGCCGAGGCCCAGGTCGAGGCGAGGGTCCAGGGCGCACCGGTCGGCGAGGGCGGCCGTGGCTGCCAGCAGCCGGGTCGCACCCCGCCGCGCCTCCTCACCGGCCAGTCCGGTGGCCTGACAGATCTCCTCGGCCACCTCGTGCATCTCCTTGCCGGACTTGAGGTGGCCCTCGGCGTTGCGCCGCTCGAGATGACGTCGGTCGAGGACGACCAACCGTCGGGCGGCGTCGAGCACGTCGACGGTGACCGCATCACGCCGCTCGGCGTAGCGGACGGCGTTGGTGAGGACGGCGGTCAGCCCGGCCTCGCGGGCCAGCAGGGCCATCCGAGCGGCGTGGGGGGTGCTGCCCGCGCCCCAGCCGTGCGGTGACGTGCCGGGGAGTCGGTGCGAGACCAGCTCGACGACCAGGTGCGTGGGGGGCACCCAGCGCCGCCAGGGCTCCAGCGCCGCCGTCGCGAGGTCGGGGCGGCGGCGGGTCGCCGCAGGACCGATCTCGGAGTCCGGCCCGAGGAGCACCACGAGGTCGCCGCTCGCGAGGAGGTCCGCTACGCCGTCAGGAGGGTCGATCAGGTCGAGGACGGGAGCCCCTCGCGCACCGGCGAGGTGCACGGCCGAGACG
Source organism: Nocardioides sp. (assembly GCF_034670285.1). Taxonomy (GTDB): domain Bacteria; phylum Actinomycetota; class Actinomycetes; order Propionibacteriales; family Nocardioidaceae; genus Nocardioides. The sequence goes on from NZ_JAXMNS010000062.1 coordinate 2,085, forward strand.
AGCCGGCACAGCGCCGCCCACCCCGCTCGTCCGCCCGCTGAGTCGGCGGAGGCCAGGAAGGTCGCCCGGGCCGGGCCGCCCTGCTCGAGCGGCAGGTCGCGAAAGGCGCCACCCCGAGCCGGCGCACGACGGTGACCCTGCTGGCTCCCGGTTCGCTCACGCGTGATGGTGAGAGGGCCGCGATAGGCGAGGTTGACGCCGAGCACCGGGCGGATCCCGGCCTGCAGACAGGCCCGAACGAACTTGACGGCGCCGTAGGTGCCGTCACGGTCGGTGAGGGCGAGGGTGTCGAACCCGAGGTCGGCGGCCCGCTGGACGAGGAGATGCGGGTGGGACGCGCCGTACTGCAGCGAGTAGCCCGACGCGACGTGCAGGTGGGCGAACGGGTCGGACACAGGGGCCTCCAGCCGTCGGCTCAGCCGGTCTGCAGTCGGACGAGATGCTCGCGCAGCGGCGCGTGCGGCATCAGCCCGAGCGCGGACTCGATCACGCCGAGGAAACGGTCGGCATCGCGAACCAGGTCGTCGGCGTCGCGCTCGGAGACCGCTCGCGTGGAGCCGGCCTCGGCCGCAGCACGCTTGGAGGCGCCGGCGGCGAAGAACGACGCCCACTCCCCCAGCTCGGGCGCGACCTCGGCGAGCAGCACCCAGGCGTTCTTCTGCGGACGACGGCGCGCAGCGGTCGGGCGTGCTCGAGCTGCGAGCAGAGCCGCGGCGGCGCGCAGGGCAGCCACGTGCGCGCAGGCGTAGCGGGTCGCGACGTCGTGGGCCGCGATCGCCTCGCTCAGCGACTCCGCTGCTCGGAGCAGGTAGGAGTGCGTGGTGGCCGGGAGCGTGTAGGGGTTCAGGTCGTGCGGAGAGGTGGTCATCGTCGTCACCGGCTTTCAGTCGTCACAGCCGACGAGGGCCCAGCGGCCGCCGTCGTGGTCGAAGGTGAGCTCGAAGACCCCGAGCTCGTCTGCGCGAGGCCCCGCCTCGACGCGCCACACCTCGCGCTCCCCGAGCAGGTCGGTCGCCGACCGGGGGTCGCACTCGGAGTCGGTGCCGAGCGCGGCCCCGACCTCGCGGGAGGACCACCAGGCACCGGTCTCCACCCAACGGGCGAGCACGATGCGGACCTTCCACAGCCGGCCGCGCCAGAGGAACTGGGCGGGCGCGTCGTCGTGCACCGCACCGTCGACCCGCCCTCGGCGGACCTCCACGGAATCGTCATAGCGCCTCACGACCGCACCTCCTGCTCCTGCACGTGCCGGACCGGTGGGGCCGGGGGTCGAGGTCGACCCCACCGGAGTGATCGAACAGATGTTCGAACAACCCGAACGCTACACCCGTCCGCCGACAGTGCGTCAAGGGTGAGCTCGGAGGCCCTCCCGGCAGGGGCCGGTGGGCGGTGCGAGGAGGAGCCTCAGCTCAGGGGCGGCACGGGAGGCTCGGCGCTGGTCTCTGCGTTGGGCCCGGAGCTGGTCTCGGCGTCGGGCTCTGTCTCAGGCCGATCAACCTTCCCGACGAACGCACTGGTGGCCGGCAGGTACAGCAGCACCACCAGCACCGCAGCCAGGAGCAGCACGGCGAGCGACGGCACGAGGAACGCGATCGGCGGGTCGGTGCGGAGCCCCGATCCCACGGCGAACAACACCAGACCAGCACCGGCAGCGATGCTGTGGCGCGCCCAGTTGTGGCCACCGCGCAGGAACACCAGCAGCACGAGCAGCAGCACCGAGATCACGACGTACAGCACCACCACGACCGGCGTGAACGACGGCGGCACCCGGGTGTCGTCGGGCGAGCGGCCCTGACCGCCGACCCAGGCCACGATCGTCTCGTCGTCGAGGACCACCGCGAGCACGGTCAGGACGCTCGCCACCGCGATCAGCAACCAGATGACCAGGGAGGCGCGCACCACCGATGCCGGTCGACGGGTCACCTGACTCGTGCCACTCATCGGGTCTCCTCCACGCTCGATCACTCACTCCCCGGCGGCGTCCGGTCGGATTCCGGCGCCTGTCGGCCCCCGAGCATAGGGTCGGACCCATGTCGAGCGAGCATCCCTCCATCGCGAGGTTCCGCGAATCCCACGCCCGCTTGGGCGGAACCGGCGAGATCGTGGTGCTTCCCGACGCCGTCCACACCGCCGCCCTCGCTGCCGAGGCCCTCGGCTGCGAGGTGGGAGCGATCGCCAACAGCCTGCTCTTCGACGGTGGTGACACCCCCGTGCTCGTGCTCACCTCCGGCGCCCACCGCGTCGACACCACGAAGGTGGCGGCCCTCGTCGGCGTGAACCGCCTCCGACGGGCGACACCCGAGTTCGTCCGCACGCACACCGGGCAGGTGATCGGCGGGGTCTCACCCCTGGCGCACCCGACGCCGGTGCCGACCTACCTCGACCGCTGGCTCGAGCGGCACCCGGTCGTGTGGGCGGCCGCCGGCCACCCGGCGGCGGTGTTCTCGACGACGTACGCCGAGCTCGTCGCCCTCACCGGCGCCACCCCCGTCGACGTGGAGTGAGCACACCCCCGCGGCTGCTCTAGGGTCCTGGACATGGCAGGTGTGGTGATCATCGGTGGCGGGTACGGCGGACTGGCGTGCGCCGTGCGTCTGGGCAAGCTCGGCCACGACGTCACCCTGGTCGAGGCCTCGGGCACGCTCGGTGGCGCCCTCGACTCCGTGAGCCGGGACGGCTACACCTGGGAGGCCGGCCCGCAGTCGCTGCTCGTGCCCGCCGTCGTGCGCGACCTGTTCCGCAAGAGCGGGCGCCCCCTGGGCAGCGAGCTCGGTCTCGAGGGCGACGACGGCCTCGTCCCCCTCGACGTGATCCGTGAGCACCGCTTCGTCGACACCTCCGTCCTGCGCCTGCCGAGCGGCTCACGCCGCGGTCAGATCGAGGCCTTCGACGAGCTCGGCGCCGGGCTCGGTGCTTCCTGGGACGCCTACGTCTCCGACTTCGACGAGGTGTGGGACCTCCTGCGTCGCCACTACTTCGAGGAGCCGTGGCAGCGCGACTCGCTGCCCACCGACGTGGCCCGTCTGCTCGGCAGCCGCGACGTCCTGCACAAGCACCTGCGCCGAGTGTTCCGCGACGACCGGCTGGCCACCGTTGCCGGACACACCTTCGTGGCCGACGGCCACGACCTGCGCAACGTGCCGGTGTGGGCGGGCGTCGTGTCCTACCTCGAGCAGCTCTTCGGCGCCTGGACCCTGCCCGGCGGACTGCACCGCCTGCGCGACCTCCTCGTGGCACGGCTGGAGACCCGTGGCGTCCGGGTGCTGCTCGACACCCCGGTGAGCGACGTGGTGGTGCGCAACGGCAAGGCGGTCGCCGTCCGCACCGCCCACGGCCAGGAGATCGACGCCGACGCGGTGGTGTGTGCCGTCGATGCCCGCCGGCTGCCCGCGCTGGCGCCGTACGTCGCGCGCACGATGCCGGCGATGCCGCCGGTGGTGACCCACCTCGGGCTCAACGGCGACGTCCCCGACCTCGGCCACGAGGTGGTCGTGCACGGAGATCCGCTGATCATCATCCGTCCGGGCGGCCAGGCCCCCGAGGGCCGCACGGCCTGGACCCTGATCGGGCGCGGCAAGCTGGCCGAGGACATGTTGCTGGTGCTCGCCCGCGCCGGCATCGACGTGCGCCAGCGGGTCGAGACCCGCGTCGACCGCTCCCCCGTCGACCTCGTCTCGGCCTGGGGCAGCTCGCCGTACGGCGTGCGCTGGCAGGGTCGTGGCACGGTGAAGCAGCGCCTCGGACCCACCACCCCGGTCGCCGGCGTCTACGCCGCGGGCGCCAACGCCACCCCGGGTGCCGGGCTGGCCTACGTCGGGCTGGGTGCCGCGCTGGTCGCTACCGAGATCGGCCCAGCCTGACCCGACCGGTCCGCTTCAGACGGTGATCTGGAGCCGCTCGAAGATCTCGAGCGTCGCGCGCGAGTTGTTGAGCGTGTAGAAGTGCAGCCCCGGCGCGCCTCCGGCGAGGAGCTCCTGGCACAGCTCGGCGGCGAGCGTGATGCCCTCGGCCCGGATGTCCTCGGGGGCCTCGTGCTGCGAGATCCGCTCGATGACCTCGTCGGGCACGGCGGTGCCGACCAGCTCGCCCTGTCGGCGGATCGCGTTGAGGTTCAGGATCGGCATGATGCCGGGCAGGATCGGCATGTCGACGCCCCGCGCCCGGACCCGCTCGACGAGCGAGAAGTAGTCGGAGGCGCGGAAGAACATCTGGGTGACGGCGAACTCGGCGCCCGCGCGCGCCTTCGCGACCAGCACGTCGGCGTCGTGGTCGAGCGACTCAGCGTGGGGGTGCCCCTCGGGGAAGGCCGCCACGCCGATGCGGAAGTCGCCGCGCCCGCGAGCGAGCTCGACGAGGTCGGTGGCGTAGGTCAGCCCACCCTCGGTGGGCGTCCAGTCGGCGCGGGGGCCCTCGGGCGGGTCGCCGCGCAGCGCCATGAGGTGGTGCACGCCGACCTCGGTGTAGGAGTCGAGGATCTTCTCGAGCTCGCCTCGGGTGTGCCCGACGCAGGTGAGGTGGGCGACCGGGGTCAGGGAGGTCTCCCGGGCGATCCGTCCGGTGATCTCGACGGTCAGGTCGCGGGTCGACCCGCCGGCGCCATAGGTGACCGACACGAAGCTCGGCCGGTAGGGCTCCAGGGCGCTGATGGCCTTCCAGAGCCGCTCGGCCCCGGCCTCGTCCTTCGGCGGGAAGAACTCGAAGGAGATCGAGTGGTCACCGTCCTCGATCAGCTCGATCATGCTGCGCCCGCTACCCGTTGCCATGGGGCAAGCCTAGGAGGAATAGCCTCTGGGACGTGAGTCGAGACAGCCGGTGGGACGACGTGACCTTCCGCAGCGACCTCGATGCGGCGCTCGGGGTCTTCCTCGACGAGCAGGCGCAGCGACTGGTCCCGCTCGGCCGTGACGCCGACCGGCTGGTCGACGAGGCGCGCACCGCCGTGACCGGCGGAAAGAAGTTCCGCGCTGCGTTCTGCCAGTGGGGCTTTCGCGCGTTCGGCACCCCCGAGGACGCTGCCCAGGAGCTGGCCCTGCTGCGCGCCTGCGCCTCGCTGGAGCTGCTGCACGCCAGCGCCCTGGCCCACGACGACCTCATGGATGCCTCCGACACCCGGCGCGGTCGCCCCGCGACGCACCGCGCCTTCGAGGCCGAGCACCGCCGCGCCTCCTGGCGCGGCGACCCCGAGCAGTACGGCGCCGGAGCGGCCATCCTGCTCGGCGACCTGCTCCAGGGCTGGGCCGACGAGCTGCTGCGACGCTGCGGCTTCGGCTGGGACCGCGTCGGACCCGCGCTCGAGGTCTTCGACCTGTGCCGCACCGAGGTGATCGCCGGACAGTTCCTCGACGTCTCCGTGCAGGCTCGCGGGCACGCCGACGTCGAGACCGCGATGACGGTGCTGCGCTACAAGTCGGCCAAGTACTCCATCGAGCGGCCCCTGCACGTCGGCGCGGCCCTCGCCGGAGCCGGCCCCGAGCAGCTGGCGGCGTTGTCGGCGTTCGGGCTGCCGCTCGGCGAGGCCTTCCAGCTGCGCGACGACCTGCTCGGTGTCTTCGGCGATCCCGCGACCACCGGCAAGCCGGCCGGCGACGACCTCGTGGAGGGCAAGCGCACCGTGCTGGTCGCGCTCGCGCTCGACGCCGCTCCCCCGGCCGACGCGGCCCTGCTCGACCGCTCGCTCGGCACCCCGCTCTCCCCGCCCGAGGTGGAGCGGCTGCGCGAGGTGATCGAGGCCAGCGGGGCGCATGCCCAGGTCGAGGCAGTCATCGGACAGCTCGCCGACATCGCTGTTGCCGGACTCGATGCCGCCGACGTCGATCCCGAGGCGCGCGACGTGCTCCGCGGACTCGCCGCCGCGGCCACGCAGCGCGTGCTCTGAGGCGCGTCAGCGCACGCGACGTTTGCGAACCGCGAGCCGGTAGGCGGGGCGCGGCATCGATGACTCGTGCGTGGCGAGGAATCGATCCAGGGCCTCCGGGTCGCGCTCGCCGGCGTGTGCGAGGTAGATGCCGACCGCGTTGGTGACCACCGGCTCCGAGTCGGCACAGAGCGACGCAGCGACGACGAACCCCTCACCCAGGTCGGCATCGGTGCCACGGCGCACGAACCAGAGCGGAGCGGTGATCGCGCTACGGCGTCGCAGCGGGTCTGCCGCGCGCGAGAGGTCGTGGAGCACGTCGTACGGTCCACCCGTCGCTGCTGCTCCGGCTACGTCCGTCCGACGCCGGAGATCGGCGGACCCTCACCCCGGAGCAGCGTGGTGACGCGCGAGGAGCCCAGCAGGTCGAGCACGACAGCGGCGACCCGTGGCTCGGTCTCGGCGAAGGCGCCCCAGTCGTCCCACAGGAGCACCTGCGCGTCGGGTTGGTCCGAGAGGCAGTCGGCGAGTGCGTCCAGATTGCGCCCGTAGTAGTCCGGGAAGCCCAGCGCCTCGGCCAGGGCCTCGTGCAGAGCACCCACGGTCAGCACCTGAGCACCGTCGAGATGCGCGAAGACCCAGCCCGCACGGCGTACGACGCCGCGCACGTAGGCGACGTCGAGCGCCGAGGACCACGTGTGCACCCCGGGCACGAGGCCGGCGTCCAGCAACGATCCCAGCGGGGTCACAGCCAGATCCGCGAGAACGACGCGTAGTGGTCGTCGGTCCAGTAGAGCTCGCCCTCCGCGCCCTCCACGATCCGCCGTGCGCCACGGTCGTAGGACCCGGGGGTCTCGACGGTGAACTCCTGGTAGTAACCGCGCTCGTGGTCGGGCAGGAAGCCCTCGTAGTTGCCGAAGGTGCTGCCGTCCTTGTCGTAGGGGTACGGCGGCCCGCGGTCGATCAGCTCGACGGTCTCGGCTGCCTCGGGCGGCAGGTCGAGCAGGTAGACGGTGGGCAGCCCCGACTCGGGGTCGATGCTCGGCGGCGTGGTGCTGCTCGGTTCAGCGCTCGGTTCAGCGCTCGGTTCGTCGGTGTCCGTCGACGGGTCTTCCGACGGCTCCTCCGACGGGACTGCTGCGGGGGTGGAGCTGGAGGTGTCGACGGCGGTCGAGCCGGGATCGGCGTCCGGTCCGCTGAACCACCAGAAACCGACGGTCACCGCCAGGACGAGTCCGAGCACGATCGCACTGGTGGTGCGCTGCGGGCGGGCGCTCGACCCGTCCTCGGGCGGCGGCAGCCGGGAGACCATCAGGCCTCTGCCTTCGTGGTGCGCCCCCCGAGAGCCATCAGAAGGCCATCGCCTGGGCGCGACGCTTGACCTCGGTGCCCCGGTTCTCGACGAGTGCGTCGATGCCGCGACCGGGGAAGTCCTGGTCGAGGTAGAGCCAGGCGATGATCTCGCGGTCGTCGTAGCCGTTGTCGTGCATCATCGTCAGCAGTCCCGGCAGGCCCTTGACCGGCGCCGCCACGAGGCCGTCGTGCTGGATGAACTCGGCCGGGATCTGCTGGCCCTTCCCTGCCACGGGCACGGCGGCCGCGAGCTCGTGGTCGCGGATCATCGTGCGGACCTTGGCCACGGTCACCTCGAGGCGGCGGGCCGCCTCGGCCCAGTCGATCCACTCGGGCACCAGGGCGGCCAGGTCGGCCTCGGCCAGCGTCGGTTCAGAGCTCATGGGTCCATCGTTCCATGACCCCGCGGGGTCCGGCACCTCAGTGGCGCCCGCCACGCCACGCCGTACCGGACGGAGCCGGGTCCCCCGGACCCCGCAACCGTAGACTGTGAGGCTCCGGAGCCTTCCCCTACCGGTCCCAGGATGGTCGCTCGTGACGCCAGACGTGTCTGCCCACGCGGGCGGAAGCCTGCCCGCAGACACCCTGCGCGGCCGGCTCCTCGACGGCCGCTACCGCATCGGCTCCCGGGTCGCGCGCGGTGGGATGGCCAGCGTCTACGAGGCCCACGACGTCAGGCTCGACCGCACCGTGGCCGTCAAGGTCATGCACCCCGGCCTCGGCGACGGCGACGGCGAGGAGTTCGCCGAGCGTTTCGTGCGCGAGGCCCGGGCGGCTGCGCGCCTGTCGCACCCCAACGTGGTCGCCGTCTACGACCAGGGCAACGACGCCGGCACGGTCTTCCTCGTGATGGAGCTCGTGCCCGGCCACACCCTGCGCGACACGGTGACCAAGGAGAGCCCGATGGCCCCGGGTCGGGCCCTGGCCCTGCTCGAGCCCGTCGTGTCGGCTCTCGCCGCTGCGCACCGCAGCGGGCTGATCCACCGCGACGTGAAGCCCGAGAACGTCCTGATCGCCGACGACGGCCGGGTCAAGGTCGCCGACTTCGGGCTGGCCCGCGCGATCAGCGCCGAGACCCAGCACACCGCCACGCAGGGCGTCCTGATCGGCACCGTGTCCTACCTGGCACCCGAGCTGGTGATCGACGGTCGCGCCGATGCGCGCGCCGACGTGTACGCCGCCGGCGTGGTGCTCTACGAGCTGCTCACCGGGGTCAAGCCGCACGAGGGCGAGACCCCGATCCAGGTCGCCTACAAGCACGTCCACCACGACGTCCCTCCCCCCTCGGAGCGGGTGCCCGGGCTGCCGGCGTACGTCGACGCGCTCGTGGCGCGGGCGACCGCACGTGACCGCACGCGGCGTCCGGCCGACGCGGCCGTGCTGCTCCATCAGCTGCACCGGGTGGCCAACGCACTGGCACACGGCGTCCGGGAGGACCCCGAGCTCACCCAGGACCTCAACCCGCTGCTCGCCCCCGTCGACATCGATCTGGGCACCGACACCTCACCCGAGCCCTGGGGCGCCGCCGACGTGGCCGCCCTGCGTGAGCCCGGGTCGGCCGAGCACACCACGCTCTACCCGCTGGACCGTCCGCCTCCCCCGCCCGAGCGTTCGCAGGCGGCTGCCGCTCCGCGTCCGGCCCGCCCGAAGCAGGCGAAGCAGACCAAGCAGCCCCGCGGACGACGTTCGCGCCGTGGGCTCGTCATCCTGCTCGCGTCCCTGCTCGTCGCCGGAGCGATCGGTGGCGGCGCCTTCTGGTACGGCTGGGCCCGCTACATCGCCGCACCGCAGGTCGTCGGCGACGATCGTGCCTCGGCCGTCGCGACGCTCGACGCCGCCGGGCTCGAGGTCGAGTTCGCCGAGGCCGCCTACGACTCCGACATCGCCGAGGGTGCGGTCATCCGGACCGATCCGAGCGGCGGCGCCCAGGTCCTGCCCGGCGACACCGTCACGCTCACGCTCTCCCTCGGCAAGCTGCTCGTGCCCAAGGTGCGTGGTCTCGACGAGGACGGCGCCCAGGACGCGCTGCTCGCCGTCCAGCTGGAGTTCGGCGAGAGCAAGGAACGCTTCCACGGGTCGCAGCCCGTGGGCACCGTGCTCGCGAGCGTCCCCGAGCGTGGCACCGAGCTCTCCCCCGGCGACACCGTCGACCTGGTGATCAGCAAGGGTCGCCGCCCGATCGCGGTCGGGTCCTGGGTCGGCAAGGACGTCGAGGCGTCGGTGGCCAAGATCGAGAAGCGCGGCCTCGTCGCCACGGTCACCGAACGGTTCGACGACAGCGCGCCGGCCGGGGAGGTCCGTGCCCAGTCGCCCACCGAGGGCACCCTCAACAAGGGCGACACGGTGTCACTCACCGTGTCCAAGGGGCCCGAGCTCGTCGAGGTCCCCGACGTCGTCCGGTTCGGAGTCAACGCCGCGATCCGCACGCTCGAGGACGCCGGGTTCACCACCGAGGTCGAGCGCAACTCCTTCTACGCAGGTCTCGGGTTCGCGGTCCGCACCGATCCCGAGCCCGGCTCCATGGCCCCCAAGGGGAGCCTCGTCACGATCATCGTGGTGTAGGTCGACCGGCCGCACCTGAGGCAGGACGGCCCGGATAGCGTCCGGGCATGCGCAACCCCGTCG